>NZ_SOKV02000047.1:0-21910 GCF_004407025.1 Paracoccus sp. DMF | reverse complement strand
CGAAGGTGGAAAATCAATGGGTCCTGACCCTAGCGGTTCCCTGCTTGAGTGTCCGGTTTCTCGGTCTCGCTGCGGCTGCCGTGCCGCGCTGCCGTCAGACCGCTCTCCGCCCTTTCTGTCTCCGTCACTTGCAGTAACAGCGAAGGTGAGAACCGCTGCGATAGTTGAGGTTTCCGCGCTTCTCGCCTTCGCTGGCTCTGAGAACGGTACTGCTGGGGCTGCTGGCACCGACTGTCATGCAACCGGGTGCCGAAGCTGTACACAACCGAGTGCCGAACCGAGGGGGAACCAGCATTCGATCCACGCCCCCGCGAAGGGGGCGACGCGGCGGCGGCCTCGCACGTCACCCCGGCCAAGGCGTTTCGATCCACGCCCCCGCGAAGGGGGCGACCTAGTAACGCCCTGGCCAGCGCCAGGAAGGATCGGGTTTCGATCCACGCCCCCGCGAAGGGGGCGACGATTACGACTGGATCTGGGAAGGCGGCTTCCGGGTTTCGATCCACGCCCCCGCGAAGGGGGCGACATCGGTGCCGAAATAGAGCCGGTCGCCAAGCTGCTGTTTCGATCCACGCCCCCGCGCACGCAGCTATCCAGCCCCGCCTCGGCCCGCCAGCCCTTGGGAAACGACAGATCCACGCCCGCCTCGATCAGGCTGGTCGCGATCAGCCGGCAGGGTGCACCGGTTTTCAGGCGCGCACGGATGTCGTCCAGAATAGCCCGCCGATGCACCGGATATTGCCGCGTGGTCAGGTGGACGAGCCCCTCGAGTTCCTCGGCCTTGGTCGCGTTGAACAGGTCCAATGCATGGGCGCGGCTGTTGACGATGACCATCCCTTGTGGCGTGTCGCGCAATGCCTCGATCAGGGCAGCGTCGTCCATCTCGCCGCCCTGCACGATGCGGGCGCGGCGCAATTCGCGGGCGAGCCGCACCGGATCAGGCGCCAGTTCGCGCCCCTCCAGCGGCAAGCCGCCCTCTTTCAGTTGGCGGCTATCGAAGGCGGGTTGCGTCGCCGTGCAAAGCACCACCGAACAGCCGTAATGCGCGCAGAGCGTGTCAATCATCCGCAGAGCGGGCATCAGCAGCTTGCGTGGAAGGGCCTGCGCCTCGTCCAGCACAATCACCGAGCCGGCGATATTGTGCAACTTGCGACAGCGCGAGGGGCGCGCCGCGAAAAGGCTTTCGAAGAACTGCACATTGGTCGTGACGACCAGAGGCGCGGCCCAGTCCTCCATGGCGAGGCGCAGCTTGTCCTTGCGCTCCGGGTCGGTCCTTTCGTCGTCGATGGCCGAATGATGCTCAAGCACCGCATCGCCGAAAAGGCCGCGGAAAATGGCCGCGGTCTGGTCGATGATCGAGGTATAGGGGATCGCGAAGATAATCCTGCGATGCCCATAACGTGCCGCGTGGTCCAGCGCAAAGCCCAGTGAAGCCAGCGTCTTGCCGCCGCCGGTGGGCACGGTCAGCGTGAAAAGCCCCGGCGCCATCGCCGCAGCCTGCCGGACATGGATCAGGATCTCGGCGCGCAGGCGGTTGATGCGGCCATTCTGGCGAAATCCCGCCATATGCGCATCGAAGGCGTCTCTCCATTCCGGCAACAGATCGGCCAGGGCCGGCCAGTCGCGATCCGGCCGGGTGCCGTTCAGTCCGGCATAGAATGCCTCGGTGTCACGGAAATCCGCGTCGACCAGACAGGAAAACACCATGCGCGCCGCGACCGACAGGTCGAAGCCGCAAGATGCCGGGCGCATCAGCTCAGCCAGTTCCCTGGCGATCGGGCCAAAATCTGGGCTGGTCGCGGCCGAGATTTCCGGCGCGATCGGGTCGCGGAAGGCATCGAGCCGGCGCTCCATACTGCTGTCGGCGCCATGGCGATCAGGCAACCCGGCGTGATGGCCCAGGATGGCATAGCCGATCACTTCAGAAACTGGTCGCAAACCGGCAGGCGTCCGGGCATGCAGCAGGGCAACCCCAGCCGTCGAATGATCCACACGCAATTTTTCGCCGGACAGGATGCGATCAAAGGCGGGGTCATATTTGCCAAAGTCATGGAAAAGGCCAGCCATATGCGCCGCTGCCCGCAACCCGAGGGGTGCAGCTCGCTCGGCAGCCAGAGCAGCCGTATTTTCGAGATGGTCGGTCAGCAATTGCCAATCGCTTCGATCCTCACGAATACCCGTATGCGCATAGTATTTCAAAATCTTCCCTCCTCCAGCCGCAAGCTATTGGCTGGTAATGATTCGAGCAACGAGTGTTATCAGCGTTTTGGCAGAGCTGCTCCAACTCGCAAACCAGTGCCTTCTTAGGATTCGGGCGATCCGCGTGGACAAGGTGGAGAATTACGATACCGAGAACTCAAAATCCACCGCGTTTCATAATCCGAAGACCAAATACGATCTTGCTCGCACGTCGCTTCGTTATGGACGAACGGTGGCGCTCACGAGATACGCAGATGCGATGCCGTGAGGCGCCCACCACACATCGAATCAAACTTCAGACGCTCTGCCAACTCGGTCTGCGTCAGCCCTGCATCCAGACGGGCCTGGTTGAGGGCAGCCATCAAGGCCAAATGACAAGGGCTGCGCAAGGTTCGGCCCATCCTTGAACTCCAGATAAATCCGGAATTCGGATAGTGGTGCTTGAGCAATATCCCATTTTGGGTTGTTCCGTGCCGGACGTGTTTGCATCTTTATTTTCAGGACCAACCGATGCACCACCAATGTCCGCATTGCATGACCGAGATTCAAGCCGAGGCCTCGACCTGCCCTGCTTGCGGGGCGATCCGCGGCGTGTGGGGCTGCTCGGTCGAAAGCTGGCGCCAGGCATCTACCTTCCTGCTCGGCATAGCCGCATTCTTCGTTCTTGCCGGCATAGGTTTCGGCATGCTGGTGGCGTCGGTTTACTCGACGACCTGGTTCGACGGGTTGATGGCCTTCCTGTTCCTGTCGCCCTTCATGCTGTTTGCCGGCGGTGTCGGCCTGTTCCTGCGCTACGTGATCCCCCGCATGCAGGAGGGCTGGTATCGATGAGAGCCGCGAAGCGGAAACCGACCGCCGGCCTGAAGCGCACCTCGATCTGCCTCAGCGCCGAGGCGCACAAATCGCTGCGGATCGAGGCGCCGCGGCGCGACATCACCATGAGCCAGCTGATCGTGCGGGCGCTGGCGGATGTTGGCATCGACATTACCCCAGAGGATCACCGACCAGATGAACGAACTCGACGCCAACGGCACCTGCGACTTCAACAATTGCCGCGTCAGCGTAACGCTGGACGGCCGCAACACCGAGGCGACCGACCTCTTCATCCATACTGTGCGGCTGGCGGAATGGGTCGAGATCGGCTTCGGCGGCAAGCGCCACCGCTCCAGCCTCGCCGGATCGGCGGCGGCGCTGGACGTGATCCGGCCATGGATGAAAGGAAACAACTGATCCCCCCGCAACCGTTCAAAGGCGAACTGCCCGCATCGATCTTCCAGCCGGATGAGGTCAAGGCGCGCAACTGGTGGACCCCGCTGACCGAGCCGGAGCAGGAAGAGCGCATCTACGACCTGACCCAGGTGCTGGAATTCTACGGCATCGACCTGCCCGACAGCGATGAACGCTGGATGATGGCCTGCCGGGAAAACGAATTCGCCTGACCCCGTCCCTACGGCCCGTCGTGAAGCAAGCGGGCCGGGGTCAGGCTGCGCGCAAACCGCATTCCGACCGCCCCCATGAGGCTGGGGCGGAATGCGGTTTGCGGCCGCCCATGGGGCGGCACCTTCAAGCTGCCATCGACCAGAAGCTCCACATCTCCAACCCGGCTTGGCTGCGCGTGCGCTGCACCGTTGGTTGCTATGGATAAGCCCGGAGATATGCAGCGGGCCTTCCGACAGCCGGGCTTATTGAAGAAAGCCCCGCAGAATTAACCTTGTAAATCGGGAACCAATCTCCATAATTGCAAGGATGTTGATCGAGCGCCGTATCACCGAAACCGTGAAGTCCCTTCTGGGCGACAGCCCCGCCGTTGCCCTGCTGGGGCCGCGCCAGGTGGGCAAGACCACGCTGGCACAGGAGTTGGGGGATGCGCGCCCTTCGCTCTATCTCGACCTCGAATCCAGCGCCGACCGGGCGAAGCTCTCGGACCCGGAACTCTACCTGTCGGCGCATGAGGACAAGCTGGTCATCCTCGACGAGGTGCAACGGGTGCCGGACCTGTTCCAGAACCTGCGCGGGTTGATCGACCGGGGACGGCGCAAGGGGCTGCGGGCGGGCCGGTTCCTGCTGCTCGGCTCGGCCTCCATCGACCTGCTGCGGCAATCCGGCGAGACGCTGGCGGGCCGGATCGCCTATGCCGAACTCGCCCCCCTCGACGCGCTGGAGGTTCCCGCCGCCGATCTGGACCGGCTCTGGCTGCGCGGCGGCTTTCCCGACAGCTTCCTCGCCCGCGACGATCAGGCCAGCCTGCGCTGGCGGCGCGACTTCATCCGCACCTATCTGGAGCGTGACATTCCCGCGCTTGGTCCCCGCATCGCGGCCGAGACGCTGCGCCGCTTCTGGACCATGCTGGCGCATCGGCAGTCCGGCCTGTCGAACGCCGCCGAACTGGCCCGCGCGCTCGGGGTCGATGCCAAGACCGTCGCCTCCTATCTCGATCTGCTGGTCGATCTGATGCTGGTGCGCCGCCTGGAGCCCTGGCATGCGAATATCGGCAAGCGGCTGGTCAAGTCCCCGCGCATCTATGTGCGCGACACCGGCATCCTGCATGCCCTGCTGGGACTGACGACGCTGGACGACGTTCTCGGCCACCCCGTCGCGGGCGCCAGTTGGGAAGGTCTGATCATCGAGACCGCCCATGCCCTGATGCCGGATGGGACGCAGGCCCAGTTCTACCGCAGCGGTGCGCGGGCCGAGGTCGATCTGGTGCTGACCCTGCCGGGCGGCGCGGTCTGGGCCGTCGAGGTCAAGCGCAACCTTGCGCCCAAGGTCGAGCGCGGCTTTCACTCGGCCTGCGAAGACCTGCAACCTGCGCGGCGGATCGTGATCTATCCGGGGGACGAGGCGTTCCCGCTGCCGAACGGCATCGAGGTCATGTCGCTGCACCAGTTCGGGCAGGATCTGCTGGCGCTTCATCGGTAAACGATGCGGCCGCCGATCGATCTTCTTCATGGGCGGAGAAAGCTGGGTACCGGGGCGCGAGCCGCCGGTCCGACATTTGCGGGTGGTGCTTTGCACCGGGCCCCGCAAAACAATAGTTGATCACTGATGTTTGGCGAATCGCAAAAGTAGGCCATTGTGGGCCACAGATGACGCGGGATACGTCTTCCGCTCAGAAATCCCCGGACTGGTCGTCCATGAATGCCTTTTCGTCCGGCAGGCGCCGAAAACTGTCGGCTTTGACCTGTGCTCGAAAGGCTTCGATTTTCTGGCTCGCTTGCGAGGCGGGCGCATTTTCCATCAGCAAATCGTGGAACCTGCGTTCAATGGGGCTCATCGCGCGCAGATCAGCATGGGGTAGCCTGTGTAAAGCCAGCGACACGCGCGATCATCCGACCGCGGCATGGTAGCAGTCCTGCCAGCCGCGCATCGCCTGCTTGTAGCTGCGCGACGGCGAGCCGGACCAGCCGTGATCCTTGTGCCGGCGGATCGTGGCGTTACTGATCGCCAAAGCCGTCTTCTCATGATTCATACCGGCACCCCATCATTGACAGGGTTGCGACCAGCTGCATCGGCCGAGCCGTTTACCGTCGAAACGTAAGCCATTGATCATGACCGTGAACAAAGCAGGGACGTTTACAGAGCTTGCCTTTGCTTTCAGCAAGCGGGGCAGGATTGCAAATCCGTGAAGACCAAGTCGGCTTGCCTTTGCCGTCGAACCTCGGCGGCGAACCTCGCCTCCGGCAGCGCCCTGCTCGCGTCGGGACAGTCACGAGCCGCAGCCGCTTGCGGGTTGCACCAGTCCATGACCAAAAACCTCGTCCGGGCCGGGCCGGCCTAGATCGCGGGCCCTTTCCTGCAGGCGCGCCCGCGTCTGGGCGGGGGTCAGACCGGCTTCGGATTGCAGCAGCAGGGCCGCGGCCGCCGTGACGAAGGGCGCGGCGAACGAGGTTCCGGTCTTGGTCCGCGCTCCGCTGATCGAGGCGGCGGTCCAGACGTCGACCCCCGGCGCCGCCAAGTCGATATGGCTGCCCCGGTTCGCGCGGCGATAGACCTGGCTGCGGCGGTCGACGGCGGTGACGGCGATCACCGGCCCATAGCCCGCGGGAAAGGCGGGCTTTGCCGCGGGGCCGCCATTTCCCGCCGCCGCCACCAGCAGGATGCCCTGCCGGTCCATCTCCCGGATCTGGCCGCCAAGCGCCTGGTTCGCCGGTCCGGCCAGCGACAGGTTGACGATCTGCACCTTCTGGCTGGCCAGATAATCCAGCGCCTCGACCAGGGCGAAGGCATCGGCGCGCTCGTCCTGTTTGGCCTTGTGGAAGGCATCCACCGCGATCAGTTCCGCATCGGGGACCAGGCCAGGGCTGCGGCTGTCGCTGCGCCCCACCAGCAGGGCGGCGACGGCGGTGCCATGCACCGCGTCCGAAGCGGCACGCTTGCCGCCGGGCTCGATCTGGTGAACCCGAAGCCTGGCATGTTCCAACGCGGCGTGATCGGCGTTCACACCGGTATCGACCATGCCGATCCGCACCGTCTTGCCGCAGCCGCCTTGGATCGCGGGCCAGGCGATCATCTTTCGAGCCGGGCAATCGCCGCCGGAGCAGACCGCCGCCCCGCCCGGCCGATAATAGTGGTTGAAATCCGCCGCCGTGGCCGAGCCGATCTGCCGCACGCGCTGGCGGGCGGCCGGCATCGTCAGCCCGGCGGGTTTGCGCAGCCGGTGCATCGGCTGGCCATTGGCCAGGGTGACGGTGCGCAGCAGCCGGAACCCCTCGGCCTGCAAGCGCTGCAGGTCGGCGGGCGACAGCCCGCGGGCGATGACCTCGTCCGGGGCCCGGACCGGCAAGGGCGCGGCACGCAGGGCGGCGGGGGCCACAGGGCGGCGGCGCACCGGCGCATCATCGTCATCGTCCCGGTCGTCGTCGTCATCGGCCCAGGCCGCCGATGGCCCCCAGCCCGACGATTGCGGCATGGCGCCGATGGTCAGCGCGACCAGGAACAGGGCAAGGAACGCAAGGGCACGCGGCAGGATCATCGGACGACTCCAGACGGTTTCTGGACATTCTACGTTCATCACTTTCTATTATTCCCCGGTTTCGTCAATTTTTCGGTTTCGGGGAGATGGCATCTGATGGACGCGGCCTTTGCCGAGGCGCTGATCGCGCTGCTGCCCAATTTGCGGCGCTATGCCCTGTCGCTGACCCGGCGACCCGATCAGGCCGACGATCTGGTGCAGCAGACGGTCGAGCGGGCGATTGCCGGCGCCTCGGGCTATGATCCGGCCCAGCGGCTGGAACCATGGCTGTTCCGCATCATGCGCAACGGCTTCATCGACCAGACCCGGCGCGTCCGCAGCGCGGGTGTTCATGTCGATGTCCATGACATGCCCGAGGCGCTGCCGACCGATCCCGGCCCGGCGCTGGAGGCGCGGCTGATGCTGCGCAGCGTCGAGGCGGCGATGGCCGAACTTTCGCCCGAACAGCGCGAGATCCTGCATCTCGTCTGCGTCGAGGAGATGAGCTATGCCGAGACCGCGCGCATCCTGGACATCCCGCAGGGCACGGTGATGAGCCGGCTGTCCCGCGCCCGCCTCGCGCTTTCCGAAAGATTGGGAATAAGATGAGCGACGGGACGTATACGGGCAAAGGCGGAAAGGACGGGCCGATGCAGATCGACGACGAGACCCTGATGGCGCTGGCCGATGGCGAGCTGGACCCGGCCCGGACCGAGGATCTGCGCCGCGCCATTGCCGCCGATCCCGGACTGCAGGCCCGGCTGCACCGCTTTGAGGAGACCCGGCGGCTGCTGGGCGGGCTGCGGACCGCAGCGCCGGCCGGGGATTCCCTGGCCGAAAATGCGCTGGCCGCGACCATTCGCGCGGCGGTCAGGCCGGATGCCGGGGCCGCCCCCCCGGTGCAGGTTCCACCACCGGCCGCGGGGGCCCGCCTGGGCGCGGCCGGGCAGCACCCGCCAACCTCTGCCAACCTGAACCGCCGGCCATGGATGGCCGCCGCTGCCTCGGCCGCCATCGTGGCGCTGGGGCTGGGCTGGTGGGAATGGGCCGGCACACCCGGTCCGCAATCGCTTTCGGCGGCCGAGCTTGCGGCGCTGGACGGCCTGCCCTCGGGGCAGGTCCGGCCGCTGGACGGTGGGGCCGAGCTGGCAATGATCGCCTCGTTCCGGGCGGCGGACGGCGGGCTTTGCCGCGAATATGAAACCGCGCGCGGTGCGGAACGGCGCACGGTGCTGGCCTGTCGCGAGGCCGGTGGCTGGGCCCAGCGTTTCGCCGCCGTCTCGCAGGATGGCGGCCAGGAATACCGCCCGGCCTCGGGCGCGGCGACGATCGACGCCGCGATCGCGGCCATCGGGGCCGGGGCGCCGCTGACGCCCGAGGACGAGGCCGCCGCATTGCGGGAATAAACCCGGGTCGCTGTCGTAATCCTGTCACCCGACGCACAGGAGAATGCCATGACCGCCCGCAGCCTGCCTGCCCTTGCCGATCTGCCCCGGCCCGCGCCGCGCCATCTGGCGCTGGCGGTGCTGGCCGCGCTGATCGCCTTTCTGTCCAGCCTGCCGGGCGATCTGGCGCCGCCCGGACGGATCGCGCTGGCCGTCTCGGGCCTTGCGATCCTGGGCTGGGTCGGCACCCGCATCCCGGAATCGCTGGTGGCGCTGGCCGCCGTGCTGGCGCTGGTTCTGGCGGGCGTGCTGACCGAGGCGCAGCTTTTTGCCGCGCTTGGCAGCGAACTGATCTGGCTGCTGCTGTCGGCCTTCGTCATCGCCGCCGTCGCGCGCGACTCCGGGCTGACGCAAAGCCTGGTCGCGCCGCTGCTGGCGCGGGGGATGCGCGTCCTGCCGTTCTTTCTGTGGCTGACGCTGGCCATCGCCGCGACGGGTTTCGTGCTGCCTTCGACCTCGGGGCGGGCGGCGCTGCTGCTGCCGGTCTTTGCGGCCATCGCGGCGGCCGTGCCGGACGCCCGGCTGAAGAAGCCGCTGGCGCTGCTGTTTCCGACGGTGATCCTGCTGTCGGCAGGCGGCTCGCTGATCGGGGCGGGCGCGCATCTGCTGGCCGCACAGGCGATCCGGGGGGCGAGCGGCATCCGGCTGGGCTATCTGGACTGGGCCATGCTGGGCCTGCCGTTTTCGCTGCTGGCCAGCCTGATCGGCGCGGTGCTGATCCTGTGGCTTTTCGTGCCGCGCGACCTGCTGCGGGCGCCCTTGCCCCGGATCAAGACCCCGGCGCCCGATCCGGCCACCCGCACCCGCCAGCGCCGTATTGCGCTGGTGCTGGCGTTGGTCGTGATCCTGTGGCTGAGCGCCGGGCTGCATGGCATCGGCATGGCGCTGGTGGCGCTGATCGGGGCGCTGGTGCTGCTGACCCCGCCGTTTTCCAGCCGCAAGCCCAAGGAGATCTTTCGCGCCGTCGACACCGAGCTGCTGCTTTACATGACCGCCACCGTCCTGCTGGCCGAGGCAATGGTCACGACCGGCACCGACCGCTGGCTGGCCGGGCAGGTGCTGGATGCGCTGCCCGCCCGGCTGTCGGGCAGTCTGGCGGCTGTTGTGGTGCTGCTGGCCCTGACCTCGGTCGCGGCGCATCTGGCGATCACCTCGCGCTCGGCCCGGGCGGCGGTGCTGATCCCGGCGCTGGCGCTGCCGCTGGCGGCGCTGGGGCATGATCCGGCGCTGATGATCCTGGTCGCGGTGATGGGCACCGGGTTTTGCCAAAGCATGATGGCCTCGGCCAAGCCGGTGGCGATCTTCGGCAATGCCGAGGAGGCGGGTTTCGACCAGCGCGACCTGATGCGGCTGGCGCTGCCGCTGGCGCCTCTGGTGACGGCGCTGCTGATCGGCTTTGCATTGCTGGTCTGGCCACAGCAACTGGCCGGGCTGCGGCCGGCCGCGACGCCCGCGATGCAGCCCGCCGCCAGCCTTGTCGCGCAGGCGGTGGCACTGACCCCGGGCCGGGCCGCCCCGATGCTGGAGGCGACCCGGCCGCCGCCGCGACCCGTGCTGGTCCGACAGCCGGCGCGGCAGAAGGCAACCCCGGTCCGGCGCCGCACCGATCCCGGCCTGCAACGCCTGAACCGCCTGTTGCGCCCGGCCGGAATCCGGCTGGTGATCCGCTGAGTGCGAATTTTTTCGCACGGGCCGGGAATAACCATCCGCCCCCGCCCGTAAACCCATCAGACAGCAGGAAAGGAGAGCTGAGATGTCTCTGACTGTTCTGATCGCCCCTTCGGGTTTCAAGGAATCGCTTTCGGTCAAGGACGTGGCCGAGGCCATCGGCCGCGGTATCCGCCGCGCCGCACCCCATGCGACGATCCTGACCGCCCCGATGGTGGACGGCGGCGAGGGCACGACCGAGGCGCTGGTCGCCGCGACCGGCGGGCGCATGATCGCCACCACCGTGACCGGCCCGGTGGGCCAGCCGGTGCCCAGCTTCTGGGGCATGATGGGGGGCGACGGGCCGCGCACGGCGGTGATCGAGATGGCGGCCGCCGCCGGCCTGTCGCTGGTCCCACGCGAGCGCCGCGACCCGACGCTGACCACCAGCCGGGGCGTGGGCGAGCTGATCCTGCAGGCGCTGGACCAGGGCGTCGACCGCATCCTGATCGGCTGCGGCGACAGCGGCATCAACGACGGCGGCGCCGGCATGGCGCGGGCGCTGGGGGCGCGGCTGCTGGACGCGCAGGGCATTGAATTGCCCGAGGGCGGCGGTGCCTTGCAGGATCTGGCGCGGATCGACATCTCGGGGCTGGACGCGCGGCTGGCCGGGGTGCGGATCGACGCGGCGGTGAACTGGCACAACATGCTGCTGGGTCCGCGCGGCGTCGCCCGCGTCTTCGGCCCGCAAAAGGGCGCCACGCCCGAACAGGTCGAGCTTCTGGACCGCGGCATGATCCGCTATGCCGAGGCGATCCGCGAGGCGACGGGCCAGGATGTGGCGCCGATGCCGGGCGCCGGGGCCTCGGGGGGCTTGGGCGCGGGGCTGATCGGCTTTGCCGGCGCGACGCTGCATCCGCGTTTCGACATCATCCTCGACTATCTGGATTTCGACCGCCAGCTCGGCCGCGCCGATCTGGTCATCACCGCCGAGGGCGCGCTGGACGGGCAAAGCCCCTTCGGCAAGGTCCCCTGCGAGGTGGCGCGCCGGGCCGAAGCCCTGGGCGTGCCGACCGTGGCGCTTGCGGGCACCATCGGCAAGGGCGCGCGCCAGACCTATGAGCACGGGATCGGCGCCTATGCGTCGATCATGCGGCGGCCCTGTTCGCTGCGAAAGGCCATCGACGACGGCGCGAAGCTGCTGCGTCAGGCGGCCGAGAACACCATGCGCATGCTGCTGGTCGGCGAGCGGTTGGCGCGGCGCGAGCGCGCCTGAACAGCCTTCGCCCCCGGTTCCACCGGCAGCCGGGCGGCGGATGACGGCACGGCCGTCCCTTTCAGCCGGACACATCCAAATGACGGAGAGAAACCATGGCCAATATCCGTGGCAATGATGGCGACAACCTGCTGCGCGGCACCAGCCTCGCGGATCGCATCTGGGGCATGTCCGGCGACGACCGGATCCTGGGCGCGGGCGGCAACGACACCCTGGACGGAGGCGAGGGCAACGACCGCATCGATGCGGGCCAGGGCCACAACCGCGTCTTCGGCGGCGAAGGCAACGACGTGATCCTGGCCTATGCCGGCAATGACATCATCAACGCCGGCGAAGGCAATGACCTCGTCCGCGCCGGCAACGGCAACAACGCCGTCTCGCTGGGCGAGGGCAACGACCTTGCCGTTACCGGAACCGGGCGCGATACCATCAATGCCGGCGAAGGCAACGATACCGTCCGCGCCGGTGCCGGCAACGACATCGTCCATGGCGGCGAGGGCGACGACCGCATCTGGGGCGAGGCCGGCGCCGACCGCCTGATCGGGCATGAGGGCAATGACACGCTGAACGGCGGTGCCGGCAATGACACCATGACCGGGGGCGAGGGCGCGGATGTCTTCGTCTGGAACGGCGGCCGCGACCGGATCACCGATTTCGATCGCGACGACGACACCATCGACCTGTCAGCCTATGCCCGCTTCGACAGCTGGGGCGACGTGCGCGGCGCCGCAAGCCAGGTCGGGAGCGACGTGGTGATCCGGGCCGGTGCCGATACATTGGTGATCGAGGACACCCGCCTGAACCAGCTTGGCAGCGATGATTTTGATTGGTGAGAGGCAGGAGAGCACGGGCCGGCGTCTTGCGCCGGCCCTTTGGCTTTGGCTCCGGGCTTCGGTAACGGGCCGTTCCGATCAAGCGCTTTTGCGCAGGTCGGGCAAGGCGCCCTGCAACTCGGCCCGGATCTGCGGGCAGTCAATCGGCGACAGCCGAGTGCGGACGGCCGCAGCGCCATATCCGCACCGCGCCCGAGGACCGGCACCGGCAGCACCGCGCCGAGGGCAACGCTGTCCGCCAGCGCCCATGGCATGCCCGCTGCACCCGACCGAAACAGGCAGGTCCAGCAGTTGCGCAGGGCCCCGCAGCGGCAAGGCGTCGAAGGTGGCGAAAACCGGCGGACCGCCCGAGCCGCGGCCAGAGGCCGATGGACCCGACATGACAGCTGCCGGGATTTGCCGCCCAATCCGCTGAACACGGTCAGAACCGCCATGGCAACACGCCTTTCGGCAGGAAAGCGCGACAGTGCCGTCGACAGCAGCATCAGCGCCAGCCGGCGCGACTGATCCAGCAGCGGCATGACAGGAGCGTGGTCGTTCCATAGCCTTGATGAACCTTGCGGTTCAGGGGCGGCGGGACGCGAACCGGCGCTATTGGCACGCATTCAGCGCGAAGGCCGGCTTTTCACCGGACTGAGCCAATAGGGCCCGTCCATCCGCCGCGCTTTTCGGATCGGGTCAAGGCTGGGCACGAAGGCCGCGCGGTCCGCGGCCTCGCCCGCGATCCAGATGAAATGATCGCCGGTGCCGGGGCGGATGCTGCTTATCGCTTTCTCAACCGCCGCGCGGAACGAGGTTGAGCGAGCGCGGCGCTTGAGCGCTTCGTTGCAGGCGGGCCCGTTCCGGGTCCTGCAGATCGGCGGTGTCGGTCTGCGCATGCCATCCACCTACTACGCTGGCTTCAGGAGATGTATCCCTCTCGGGATTTGGGCAACAGAGCCCTCATCCCGCCAAGGCCGGGGTGCGGCCGGACGGTTCGCGGTGCTTTGAACCGACAGCGTTGCGAAATGCTTCCGGTAACGTCCCAGCAAGAAAGGCGCGACGCTGTCGCCGAGGGCTGCGCTTCTGGCCATGGAACGGCCGGTCCCCCTCAACGCGCGGCGAAGATCATTTCCTTCAGCCAGTTCAGCAGCAGGTTGTCATAGGCGCGGATGCAATCGGCGTCGTTCAGGGCATGGTCCGCGCCGGCCAGGATGCGATAGGTCATCGACCGCGCGTTCAGGAAGGCGGCGAGATAGCTGGACAGCACCGGCCGCGGCACGATGTCGTCAAGCTCGGATTCCACGAGGAACACGTCGCCCCGGAAGGCGCGGCATTGCTGGAGCACGCTGTTTTGCGAGGTCTCGACCAGGCTCTGCCGATAGACGGCAAGATCCTCGCGGTTCAGCTCGGCCTTGGGAACCGTCCAGCCCTTGTCGCGGTAAAGCGCCGGCGCGCGCAGGCCCAGCCAGCGCACGGGGCGCGTCCTGGTCAGCATGCAGGCCAGGTAACCGCCATAGCTGCTGCCGATCACCGCGATGGAACCCGGATCCACCCCCGGCACGGCGACGAGCCGGTCATAGGCCAGCACCAGGTCGGCAAGATTGTCCTCGCGCGTGACGCGGCGCAGGTCGTTGCTGGACTTGCCATGGCCGCGCAGGTCGAAGGTCAGGCAGATGAACCCCAGCTGCGCCAGGGTGCGGGCGCGTTTCGCATCGCGTTCCTGGCTGCCGCCCCAACCATGGACGAACAGCACCGCAGGCACGCCGGTGGCGGGGGCGATCAGGCTGGCGGACAGGACATCAGACCCGATCGGCAATTCAACGGATTGGGTCGGCAATGCATTCTCTCCCCAGGATCGCGTATTTCAGCATCGGCCCCTGTTCGGGGTCTTCGCCATGAAACAGAACGAAGGCCCCGGGCGGAGGTTCCAGCCCCGGACCATAGAGCTCGACCGTCGCGGCCCGGACCTTGCCCGCGTCCGGCGAGGCGGCCAAGGCTTCCAGCGCCAGGATCTCGGCCGGGGTCGCGCCGCCGATGCGCCAGGACTGCTCCAGCACCGCCACCCGCGGGGCACCCGCCGCGCCGCGCCCCAGCGCGACGTCGTAATTGCGCCGCGATGCGATCAGGCCCAGATGGCGGTCGGCCAGCCGGTCGAAGGCGGCGGCGCGCGCGATGGCCAGGCCGAAGTCGCCCGCAAAGCCGAGATTGGCCAGTTCCGCGAAACCGCCGCGGATGGCCAGCAGGCGCGAGCCGCCATAGGCCGGCTCGCCGCGATTGTTGCCGGTCACGGCCTGCTCGCCGATATAGGCGATGGTCTGGCCCGGGATCTCGACCTGCCCGACGCTGAGGGTGCGGACATCGGCCAGGTTCTCCTCGATCACCAGGCCCTGCCCCACGACCTCTTCCCAGCGCTCGAGCGCGGCGCGCAGCTGGGCCAGATCGTCCACGACACATTGCCCGCGCCCGCCATCGGCCTGGACCTGCTTCAGGCGCAGGCTGGTTCGCGGCGCACGATGCCACAGCGCCTTGCCCGCCCGCAGCGCATCGGGGACGGAAAACGCCGTCGCCCCCGGCAGCACCAGATCCGCCAGCTCGGGCCCCAGCGCTGCGGGCCAGTCGTCGGGCACGGCTTGCGCCCCGTCGCCGATCGGATGCATGACGGCCTTGGTCGCATGCAGGGGGCTTTCCGTCCAGCCGCCCAGGAAGTGCCGGCCGCTGGCCGGGCGGCTGTCCCTACCTGCCAGGGCGGCGCGGGGCACCTGGTAGTCGCCCGGACCGGCCGCGCGTTCCGAAAGGCCGGCATAGCGCAGGCCCAGATGCGCAGCCAGCCGCTGGCCGACGGCCTGGAACGACGCGCCTTCGTGATGCGATGCCTTGGAATGTCCGATCAGTCTGAGGCAATCCAGCGCCGCCGGATGCCGGTTTGCCTGTGATGACGGTTCCATGCGCGCGCCCTCCGTTGACCTTGTGCTGAACTTCGGTTGCGAAGGGATGTTCCCGTCGGTGGGCAGGAGGCAGGCCAGCGCCTGGTTGCACCGGAACGGGGGGCGTTTGGCGTTTTGCCTGAACCACCGAGACATGCGGTCGCGCCGAATGGCTGATCGGCCCGGGCCAAGGCCAGAACGCGACGGCCAGACATAGATTGTGCAGACAAGCGTGGTGTCGGCGCGAGACCAGTTGCAGCATGTGCGCTCTACAGCACGAAAGAGATCTGTCGCCTGTCCGCCAACCGGGTAGGATGGTTCCAGCAAGCGACTTGTGACTCATTGGCCAGAGAGGGCTTCGAAGGTGGACCGACCGATGCAGCGCAGGGCACAGCGACCGAATGGACCCGGCAAGGCGCTGCGCGACCTGGGGCGGGCGGCGGGCGGGGCGCTGGTCTTTGCCCTGCCGATGCTGATGACCACCGAACTGTGGGTGATGGGCTTCTATCTGGACCGGCTGCGGCTTTTCACGTTGCTGGTGACGGCCTTTCCGCTGCTCGTCTTGCTGTCGCGGCATATCGGTTTCGAAAGCACCTCGGCCTGGGCCGATGATATCCTGGACAGCTTTCTGGCGCTTGGCCTGTCCTGCGTGGTCTGCGCAATCCTGCTGACGATCTTCGGCGTGATCGACCACGAAACCCCGGCTAGCGAGATCGTCGGCAAGATCGTGATCCAGATGATCCCGGCCGCGATCGGCGCGCTCCTGGCGAAAAGCGCGTTCTCCTCGGTCTCGGCCGAAAAGCCGCCGGTGGAGCGCGAGGAGACCTATGGCGGCGAGCTTTTCCTGATGATGATCGGCGCGCTCTTCCTGGGTTTCAACGTGGCCCCGACCGAGGATGTCATGATCATCTCGTATCAGATCACGGAATGGCACAGCCTGCTTCTGGTCGTGCTGTCCATCACGATCATGCATGGCTTCGTCTTTGCCGTGGGCTTCGCCGGTGGCTCGGAGGTCACGCCGGAGGAGCCATGGTGGAGCCCGTTCATCCGGCTGACCCTGCCGGGCTATGTGATCGCCTTCAGTGCCAGCTTCTATCTGTTGTGGATCTTTGCCCGCACGGATGGACTTTCCGTGACCGGTGCCGTGATGGCGGCGATCGTGCTGGCCTTTCCGTCCGCGATCGGGGCTGCGGGCGCGCGGCTGATCCTTTGAAGCGGGTGCAAGATGACTTCGAATGAAAGCGACAGGAAATCCCCGATCGAATGGGTCATTGGCGGGCTCTCCGGCGTCGTCGTCCTGGCGATCATGCTGTTTTTGGCGACGCAGGCGATCTTTTCCGCCAGCGGCCGGCCGGTGCTGTCGATCTCTGTCGAACAGGTCGAGCGCGCGGGGCAGGGCAGTATCGTCGGCATCAAGGTGATGAATGCCGGCAAGGAGGCCGCCTCGGACATCTCGGTCAGCGCGATGGCAGCGGAACCGGGCGCAGGGACCAAGCGGCTGGAATTCGGCTATCTCGGCTCGGGATCCGAACAGCGGGGCGCGTTCGTGTTTGCAACACCTGTCGATCCTCGCCGGCTGAAGGTGCAGGTGGACGGCTATCTGCAACCGTGAAGGCGGGGCGCACGGGCCATGGCGTCCCGAGACGCCGGAGCCCGGCTTCCGACATCTCCGGCTCTCGGGCCGAGTCTCGGGCTGTGCGGTCGCGCCCCGATGAACACCCTGTTCCGAGAGCATTCGTCTCAGCCCGCGCGCCATCGCGAAGGCCCTGAACGAAGAAGAAGGCGTGCCCGGTCCCGAGGGTCGGGCATGGAACGACACCACGATCCACGGCCGTGTCAAGCGCGGCACCGGGCTGGTCAACAACGAGATCTATATCGGCCGCCTCGTCTGGAACCGCATGCGCTACGTCAAGGATCCCCACACCGGCAAGAGGGCCTCGCGCATGAACCCGGAAGCTGAATGGGTGATCACCGACGTGCCGGACCTGCTTATCGTCGACCAGGATCTCTGGCAGGCGGTGAAGGCCCGGCAGGCGGAGATCGCCGAGAAGTTTGCGAATGTCACCGAGGCCGTGCGCGCGCATCACAAAAAGAACCGGTTGAACGGCGTGCGGCGTCCGAAGTCGCTGCTGTCGGAGCTGGTGTTCTGCGGCTGCTGCGGCGGTCCCTAGGCGCGCATGGCGTCCTCAACGATCTCCGGGCCATCATCCGGTCTTTCAATCCAGCAAGCACACGTCGCTCCAGGTCTTCGCGCGCAATGCCGCGACTGTTGGAGCAGGAACCCTTGCTGATATGGTTCGAGCAGGCGAAGGTCAGCGCCGCGCAGCGAATACGCGGAAGAGACGAACCGGCTGAACCGGGAACGCCGCTCGAACGGCGATTCCTGGAAGGCAGAACTGGTGAAGGTCGAGAAGCAGATAGCGCAGATCGTCGAGGCCATTGCGGACGGCATGTATCATCCGTCGATGAAGGAGAAGATGACCGGGCTGGAAGCCCGCAGGGAAGAACTGACGGCTCTGCTCGCCGATGCGCCGGCGGACACGCCGGACATTCTGCCGAGTGCTTCGGCCATCTACGCGGAGAAGGTCGTCGCGCTGACGAAGACCCTCAACCGGAAGGAAGAACGGCAGGAAGCGTCGCAGGATTTGCGCGCTCCGATCGAGAAGATCGTGCTGACGCCCGGCCCGAACCGGGTCGAGATCGACGCTGTGCTTTATGGAGGACTGGGCGCGATCCTGCACTGGACCGAGCGGCAGCTATTGGAAACGCTGCCAAAACGACAAAACCCGCCGCAGGAGCGACGGGTTTGTCTGTATCGTTGGTTGCGGGGGCAGGATTTACAAACTGTTTCGCAATGTCAAAGGCGATCATTCCGCCCTGCCCCGCGACGGCAGCATAAGGCTTGTCCGAGCGGGCAGCCGGAGGCTGCACAGCGTCGATCGCATCGCCGCTACTCCGATGGCTTTGACTACGCGCGCTTCTTCGAACTGGCCGATCTTCGCAGGTATCGGAGTATGAGGGATGAGCGCTCTGGGTGTCCCAGCTTATCGGCAGCGCAGTAGGCATCTGATCGTCGCGGCAGTCATCGCCATATCTCGGGGTCGACACCCCGGCCGATGTCGGGATGCTGCGACAGGTGGAAAGTCGGCATCTTTCCGGCCTTTCTTTGTGCCAGATAGTCCCGCGTCAGCTTGGCCACCGTTCCCGACAGCGCCACGATGGCGATCAGGTTGATGGTGGCCATCAGCCCCATCGAAGCATCTGCCAGGTTGAAGACGGTCGCCACGCTTTGGATCGCGCCCCAGATCACCATGAGGACCGCCGCGACACGCAGCACCGTCAGCCCGGTCTTGCTGCCGAACCCCAGATAGGAAAAGGCGTTCTCGGCATAGGCGTAATTGCCGATGATCGACGTGAAGGCAAAGAAGAAGATGGCCACCGCGACGAACACGCCTCCTGCGGCGCCGAAGTGATGAACCAGCGCATTCTGGGTCAGCACGGTGCCCGTGACGCCGCTGCCCGGCTCCATGACGCCCGACAGGATGATCATCACCGCCGTCGCCGAGCAGACAAGGATGGTGTCGATGAAGACGCCAAGCGCCTGCACGAAACCCTGGCTCGAGGGGTGATGCGGATCAGGGGTCGCTACTGCCGCGATATTGGGGGCCGACCCCATACCCGCCTCGTTCGAGAACAGCCCGCGCTTGATGCCGTTCATCGCAGCCGCCGCGACCGACCCGGCGACGCCGCCCGCAGCCTCGGTCAGGCCAAGGGCGCCGCCCACGATCTGCCATAGCGCGCCGGGCACCGCCGGCAGGTTCATCACGATGACGATGATCGCCGCCAGCAGGTAGATACCCGCCATGAAGGGCACCACGATCTCGGCCACGCGGGCGACCTGGGGGATGCCGCCGAAGATGATCGCAGCCGTCAGCCCCGCCGTCGCCAGGCCGACCGCCCATTTCGGCACACCGAACGCGCCGTTCACCGCCTCGGCGATGGAGTTCGACTGCACCGAGTTGAAGACCAGGCCGAAGGCGATGATCAGCGCGACGGCAAAGATCGCGCCCAGCCAGGGCAAACCCAGCCCTCGCGAGATGTAATAGGCCGGACCGCCACGATACATGCCGCCTTCGCCATGAACCTTGTAAAGCTGCGCCAGCGCGCTTTCCGAATAGGCGGTAGCCATGCCGACCAGCGCCACCATCCACATCCAGAACACCGCGCCGGGTCCCCCCAGATAGATCGCGACCGCCACCCCGGCGATATTGCCTGTCCCAACGCGCGAGGCCAGGCTGACGGTCAGTGCCTGCAAGGGCGTGATCCCGTTCTTGTCGGTCTCGCCCGAACCGATGACGCATCGGAACAGCTCGGGAAAGTGGCGGAACTGCAGAAAGCCAAGCCGCAGGGTGAAGTAGACCCCCACTGCCAGGAGCCCGTAAATCAGCACATAGTTCCAGAAGATCAGGTTCAGGAAGTCGATCACGGCATTCATGCAGGCTTTCCTTTCAAGTCACGGAACAAATGGCGGCAGGGCCCTAGATGAACGTCAGGCCGATCGAGATGATGATGCCCGAAAGCACCAGATGCAAAGTGCAGAATCCCATGATGTCGCGGGCTCTCAGCCCGGCGATCCCCAGAATGGGCAACGCCCAGAACGGTTGCACCATATTGGTCCAGCTATCGCCCCAGGCGACCGCCATGGCCGCGCGGGCGGCGTCCACCCCCAGCGCCTCGGCCGCGGGCAGGATCACGGGCGCCTGGATCGCCCATTGCCCGCCGCCCGAGGGCACGAAGAAGTTGACCAGACCGGCGCTCATGAAAGTCCAGAAGGCAAAGCTTTTCTCGGTCGCGAACGAGGTCAGCCAGACCGAGATCGTCTCGGCCAGGCCCGAGTTCAGCATGATCGCCATGATCCCGGCATAGAACGGAAACTGGATCACGATGCCGGCGCCGCCCTTGACGCCTTCGTTCAGGCTGGCCAGCAGGCGGCGCGGCGTGCCGTGCAGGATGATGGCGACGATCAGGAACAGAAAGTTCACCACGTTCAGCGTCAGCGTGCCCGATCCCGCGAAATACTGAACCAGCCAGGCGACGCCCGCCGCGCCGATCAGCCAGCTGAGAACGCGGCTGTTTTCCATGCGCTCGGCCGGTGTGGTGCCGGGCGTATCGGCGACTTCGGGCTCTGCCAGCAGCTTGGGGTCGACAAAGACCTCTTCGCCCGGACGCGGCATCATCATGCGGTTGACCAGCGGCACCGCGATGAAAAGAGCAATGACGATGAACAGGTTATAGGCGGCAAAGATGGTCCGGTGGGTAGCGATCACACCGATCGCCCCCTCGAACGGGTGGCCCGCCGTGGCGATGGCCAGCGGAACCGAGCCGGCAAGCCCGCCATGCCAGACGATGAAGCCGGAATAGGCGGAGGCGACCAGCAGCCGATAGTCGACCCGGACCTTGCGCGCGATGGCCTTGGCGAACAATGCGCCGACGACCAGGCCGAAGCCCCAGTTGATCCAGCTCGCCGCCAGCGAGACGAAGCTGACCAGCAGGATCGCGGTGCCGGGCGATCCCGCCAGGTCGGCCAGCCGCTCCAGCCCGCGCCGCACCAGCGGGGTCGAGGCCATCATGTAGCCGGTGACAAGCACCAGCAGCATCTGCATGGCAAAGGACAGCAGTTCCCAGAACCCCGCCCCCCACATGCCGACGACCGCCATCGGTCCATGCCCCTCGATCGCCATGGCCGCGATCATGACAAGCAATGTCAGGATGACCACGAAGATATAGGGATCCGGCAGCCAGCGATCGACAAGCCGGACCAATGGGCGGGAAATGACGTTCAGCATGGTTCCTCCTCGAATGTCGCCTGAGTTTGGAGGACCAATCAAAGGTTTCAACCACAAAGCGGCCGCTGCGCTTCGGTTTCATCCCGAAATCGACCGCTCCATCAAGGCTCCGAATGGCGCAAGGCGCGGCGTTGCCCGGACGGCATCGTCTTTCATCCCTGTCGCATGGACCTCGGCGGGGCGTCGTTCTTATAGCTCCTTCATCCCCATCCCGGCCTGCCAGGCGCGCCTGTCGCAACGACGCGGATCACTGTCGTTTTCGATATTCTCGCCTCTTGATCCATTCGGCAGCGCCGCTATCTTGTCGGCAAGGCGTGTGCTGCGTGCGCCCAGGGACTGGCGCCCTGACTACGGAGACTGGTTGATTCCGTTTCCACAGGAGGTGTGTCTTGCAGACACCACGGCGTAGCGATGGCTTGATTTCCCGGGCTGACATCGACGACAGGCAACCGGCGCAGGCCGCATCGGCGCCTCGGGCTTTCACAGACCAGAACCGGCATGCCGCCCACCGAGAGGCAGAACCGAAACCGGCGGGACATCGTGCGATGATCGGAGCAATGCTGAAGGCAGGCTATGGGGTGGAGGACATTGCCGTAAAGACCGGGCTTACCGTCCGAGAGACCAGATTTGCCGTGGCCTTGTTGCGCGAAAGCGGTTCTCTCCGCACGGTCTTGCATGGAAAGCCCCTGCAAAAGGCCTCCGCCGCGCGGATCGACTGAGGCACTTTGGCAGCCGCGCGCCGTTTCGACCACAACCGTTGTCGTCCGGCCGATCAGGCCGGGATCTGCCGCAGGATCAGGAACAGAAGCG
>NZ_SOKV02000046.1:0-21987 GCF_004407025.1 Paracoccus sp. DMF | reverse complement strand
GCCCGGTAGCTCGTCAGGCTCATAACCTGAAGGTCGTTGGTTCAAATCCAACCCCCGCAACCAAAAAATCACCTAAGATCAAACGCTTGGATGCCGACTGAAACAGTCTGGCATCCCCATCGCCCATCTACATCAACGCCACATCAACGTTTGAAGAGACGGCTGGCCAAAACGGCCGTCAGAACAATGAGCCTTGGCGATCATCATCGAAATCTCCCGGGTCAGGTTGCTCACTTAGCGTATCCGTCCGGTTTGCCCGCTCTGACGCGTTACAGAATGGTTTGAAAGTGTCCGCTATCGATCGTGGCTTCCGACACGAAGTAGTGTTTCTCGTCGGTGAAGCGCACGGCCAGTTCGCGTGGGCTGAGGTCGGTAGCCTCCAACGCCATCTCGACGATCTGCTCCTGGATGTCCTCGCCGATGCGGTTCCACACCCGGTTCGGCGCCGAAGGGCGATCCTCCAGCGCTTCCGGCCCGCCTTCCCGGTAGCGGTCATACCAGCGGTAGAAGGTCCGGCGGGCAATGCCGAGCTGGTCCAGCGTCCGCCTGGCCGGCAGGTGCGACTGCTCGACGATCCGGATGATCTCGAGCTTCTCGGATGCGGGATACCTCATTCGTCGTCGCCCCCATCCGCGATCATGCTTTTTTTAAGCAAGCGGTTTTCCAGCGTCAGATCGGCCACGCATTCCTTCAGCACGCGGGCTTCGCGACGCAGGTCCTGCACCTCGCCGGTGGTCGCGGCACGGGCAGTGTCGCCCGCCAGGCGGCGCTTGCCGTTCAGCGTGGCCTTGAACCACTGGCGGCTCACGCCTCACTCCATGAACTCCTTGGACCAGCTGTAGTACAGACTCTGCGCTATGCCCTCTTTGCGGCACAACTCGGCGATACTGTCGTCACCGCGAAGACCTTCAAGCACGATGCGGATCTTGTCTTCGGCCGAGAAGTGGCGGCGGGTCTGACGCCGGATGTCCTTGACCACCCGCTCTGCAGGGGGCTTGGTCGGCGATTTTGAATTGGAGGATTTGGGCTTCATCTTCGTTCCTTCGTCACTGCGACGAAGCCCAAATCCTCCTTAAATCACAACCTCAAATCTGTGCCATAGCCGCTGACGGGGGACAAGCAGAGCCTGCTGAGCCATTACCTGCAGGGCTCGTTTGGGGCGCGGTCGGAGCGACAGTCGGTTCGATTGATACCTGCGCGAAGGCTGGACCATCGACCGAAATCTGTTCGCCGCGCTCCCGACGTTCAGCGACCCACCACTTTCTAACCAGGCATTCATGGGCATCCAGCTCGGCTGCAACATCTCCAGGTGACATGCCATCTTACCGAAGGCGCCTGGTCGCCTCGCGTTTGAGCTCGCTCGGCCAAATCCTTTTGCCCGACGGGGAGGTCCGGATCTTGAACTCCCAGACTTCACGTTCCGCCATAGTCGCCTCCGATCATCTTTCGGAGGCAGATTAGCGGACGAGAAGAGGTCGGGTTTAGAGGGTAAACACGGGTTCAGATGCAACGCTTACGAAAGTTAAGCCTGACCGAGCTTGCGGATGTTTCCATACGCAAGCTTATTCCAAAGCCTGCAGCGCCCGCCTGTTGACTCAACCACGAAGCCAGCCGCCTTCGCCGATCCATTTAAGTGCGGAGATCGACGGCATGAACATATACTCACCTCCGCGCAGGCGGTTGAAGGTGGTGACACCGTCGACCCGTTTTCGGACGGGTTGGTCGGGGATCGTAAACTGCCCAGGTTCCTGATGCAGCCCGACGATCGGGTCGCGCTCCTCACCCAGATCCAGAAAGTTTCCGCGATTGATCCATTCCTGCTGAAGGAACTCGATCGTGTCAAAGGCGCGCGCACTGATAAAGATGAAGAACAGCCCGCGATCACCCGTATCGTCACCGGCAGTCATGTCGCGGCTCCATTTCGGGCCGAAGGTCGAAGAACGGCGGATGATCCGATGAATGTTCTGGTCTGTCAGAATGGTCAGCTTGCTGCCGCGTGGGTTCATGCGCCGCATATGCGCGGAATGCGGGCAGATCAGACCCTTGGCATCGTCCGAGTAATCGAAATCGTTGTTTTTGTCTCGATCGGCTCCCAGGGCTTCGTCATCCTGATCGGGCGACATGTTCAACGGCGCGCCAGAGCGCCAGCGGCCAAACATCTTCGCACCCAGCCGATCCTGAGCCTCTTCATCGCTGCCGTGTTCGCGCAGGAAGTCGTTGAAAGCCCCGACGCGGCTTTCATACTTTCGCAACACCACGAAAGATCCGTTCCGGCCCAGTACGTCGGGAGAGGGCATCGCTACGGGGCTTCCGGCTTCGCTGTCCTCGCCCAGAATGAATTCGCCAGCGGCGATGGCACGTTCATCGCCGGGATTTGGCTCGACCCCTGCGCCTGCGACGGTGGGTTGCGAAATGCTGTCGCGATAACCGAAGGGGTTTTTCGCCTCCTTATCCGCGCCGAACTCATGCGTGCCCATCAGTCTCACGCCGGTGGCCTGTTCCAGTTCGGCCATAGCATTGGCTTTTACGCGCTGAAGTTCAGCGTCGCTCTGCGCGAAGATCGACAGTGCGATGTGGCAGCTCTCATTCTGATAAGCCTCTTCCCAGGTCTCGGGCTCATTCTCGCCCTCATCCCGAAGCTGGGCGGCGCGGGCGGCCATGCCCTGCTGGAATGCCAGAGGAAAGGATTTCAGCGAGTCATCCGGCAGACCAAGCGCCTTCAACCCGGCATGGCTAAGTGCCACCCCCATCCATGCTGGCATATCTTCGGTCCAGCCCTCGGCTGACGGCACATGTCCGGCCAGCCGCCCGATCAGGTCGCGTCCGCCCGCTGCGTCATCGACATGAAGCATGGCGTGAATGCCGACATAGGGCTCTGGACGGGAGCGCAGGATAAGTCCCTGTATATCGTCAAGTTGAAGCGTGACCCGTTTGCTGTCGAAGCGCTTGCGCAGATTGCTGAGGAAAGACATCAGTAATCCACCCCCTCGGGGACCGAGACGGCATCGGAAAGCTTGGACAGTGCGTCGCGCGTTGTATCGTCCATCGCGTCATTCTTGGACATCTTGTCCATGAAATCGTTCAGCGCAGCTTCCATTCGCTGCATCCGGCGTACATCCACGACCGTGACCTGAGGGTTCGCCACGAACCAGCCAGCCGCGTCGATCTGATGACCGGCAATGAAGTCCTTGACCTCGGGACTATCGATGCCGGGCCAGCCTTCGATATTGGCGAACAGCAGATCCATCAGGCCGGGAATCTTGGTTCCGAAATCATTGATATAGGTGTCCCAATCGCCGTCATATGTGGTGGCGAAGATGATCCGCGTATCATCATCGAAGAACACGAAACGCATGTCATGCAGCGTCGAAACGCGCTGCGCGCCATCGAAATTACCGCCGGTCAGATCAAAGATCCGCCGCAGCCGGGCGGCGCCTCCGGGTTTGACCTTGGCGATGGCGGTCAGTTCCGATACATTGCCGGATTGGCGGCCCGCGCGGCCAGCGGATTGCGAGCTTCCGTCGAACAACTTGTTATGGTCGCGGATCAAACCTTCGATGGCGATCTTCGCCAGTTGCGGCGCATCGGCTGCGACTTCCTTGGCGACACGGCGAAATTCCTGAAGGCGTGTTTCGTCGTCGAGGCGGGGATCAGTGGTCTTTTTACTCATCACATGCTCCTGTTTGAGCGTTCATCAATCGGGGACATCGGTCAGTGCCCGCGGCTCTTGCCGGGGCAGATTGTTCAGCCGGTGTCGCTGCTCGGACGAGGATTCATAGGCCGCCTTGCGCACCCGCATGATAGAGCCGAGCGGTCGATGGGCCGCCACGCCGTTCCACGGATTGAAGGCGAGATGGTCGTCACCGTGAACCTGCCGCGCGGGGGAATATGCATCCTGCGCCGGGAAATGCAGGCTGGCAACGGGGCGGTGGGGCGAGGCATCTGCATCCCATTCGACCGCCGCATCCTCGACCGGCATCTGTTCGAGGTTGGTGCAAAGTTGCGCCCGAAGCGTATAGGTTGCATCGTTTTCGGCCAGATATGCACCGACCGCATCGCGCATAGCTGAAAAACCGCTTTCGACTTTGGCGTCGGTGAGATCGACCACGCCACCTTCCGGCGCAATGGACAGTTTGGCAACATGGTCGCCATAGCGAAGTGCGGCCTGCGTGTGGAAGGTTTCACCCAGAATGTTCGCGTTGTCGCGGGCCAGACCAAGAAGGGTCGCGCCGGGCTTGCCGCCCAGTGCCTCAACCATATCCTCCGCGCCACGGGCGGCGGCGGCGACCAGCTTTTGAAGGGCGTCGGGCGCGTTCGCGTTCTTTTCCAGAAGCGCCAGCATCTTCTTGTATTTCTGCACCGTCCCGAACGCCAGAACCGGGAAATTCACCATCAGGAAATCCTGATTGGCACCGCCAAGCGCAGGCGTCAGCCTTTCACCCCGAACCCCGATCACCTTCAGCGCAAACCCGCGCGGTGCTGGTATTTCGTCGCTGTGGATGTCGCCGGGGGCAGAGGACAGCCGTGCAACAACCTCATATTCAGCGCCCGGAAAAAAGATGCCCTGCGAAAGCTCAGGCGCTAAGTCGTCATGAACCCTCATCCGACCCTTCAGGATCGCGTGGCTTTTGGCGTGAGCGTCGCGATGCGCGTGTCGATGCCGCTCGGCATTTTCCGCCTGTGTCGCACGCATTTGCGTGACGATTTCCTCAACCAGCTTAGGCTCGTCAGGCTGAAGGGTCTCGATTTCATCGCTATATCGGATCGGCGGCATAGGGGCCTCTTTCTTTCTCGCCGGGCAGATCGCCTCAAGGCTGGGGTAAAGTCACCCGTTGTGCAGTCTAAACACACTGCCGGCGGCTGCGGTTGCCGTGAAAATGCATGACCTCGCGGCATCAATCCTGATTTGCCTGCCCGTGGAGCCGGTAGGTAGGAAAAGTAAGCCTATGATGCGCATGATCTTGCATACGGCACTTTGGCATACCCGTTGCTGGGGGTGTTCCCGGTTTCGTCAGAGTATTGTGATCTGATCTTGAATCAGGCCGCATGTTCTGCATTTGTTCTTCATCATGACTCGCCGCAGCACACCTCAAGCCAAAATAGACGATTCGGCCTTCCCGGTCCGGGTGCTGATTTGCGTGCCGGAGATGGGCTTTGGCCGACGGTCCGACGCGCTGCATGAGTGGCTGGCGACGCGGATCGGCCGAGGCAACTATGCCTGGCATGGCGGTGGGCGCGGCGGCACGCGGGACCGGATCGCGCTTTACTTCCGTGAGCCGGATGCGGCCAGCGCCTGCCTGACCGCCTTTCCGGACCTGGAACTGGCTGACGGAACATGTCTGCCGGGCTACAGTTCACCCTATCTGCCCTTTGGCCGTTTCGAGGACGACGATACCGTGTGCAACCTTTATAATCAGACCACCACGCAGGAGGCGATGCGCCAGCTTTTCAAGGGTCTGAGCATGACCGACCGCGCGGGCAATGTCGCACCGGGCAAGGTCTATCCCGATCAGATGGCACCGATCATCCGCCATGATGGCGGTGCGCTGGAATTGGTGAAGGCGCGGTGGGGGATGCCATCGCCGCCCTCGGTTCTGAAGACCCAGCGGGATCCGGGCGTCACCAATGTCCGCAACCTGACCTCGCCGCACTGGCGGCGCTGGCTCGGGCCCGCACATCGCTGCCTGGTGCCGGTCACGGCCTTTGCCGAACCGATCAAGGGCGGCAATCAGTGGTTTGCCCCTGCCGAAGCAGAGACGCCGATGTTCTTCGCCGGGATCGAGGTCCGGGGCTGGACGTCGGTCCGCAAGGTGAAGGATGGCGAAACCATCGACGATCTCTATGCTTTTCTGACCTGTGCGCCCAATGCCGAGGTGAAGTCGGTGCATCCGAAAGCCATGCCGGTCATTCTGACCGATCCCCGAGATTGGGAGAGCTGGCTTTCGGCCCCGATCGAAATCGCCAGCAAGCTGCAACGCCCTCTGCCGGACGGCGCATTGGCGCTGGTGGATGCCCCGGCCGAGGCGTCCTGACACCGTCTGTCATTCTATACAGGCCCGTGCCTGCGCCCGCATGACCGCATAATCCGCCATCATCCCGATCAGCGCGGCATCCTCGGGCAGCGTCTCCAACTCAACCGCTGCCCGGTCTCGCACCACCTGATCGTAAGCGACGACCGGCGGACAGACCGCGCCGCCCAGATCAGAACCGTCCGTCGCGCAGGCGGTCAGCGAGATCGTCGCGATCACGAGGGCGGTTGCTGGATGCTTCCAGCATGCGGCGTTGGATGTCATTCTGGCGCTCCATCTGTTTCAGACGCTCGGCATGGCGACCGGCGGTTTCACCGGCCCGCCGCAGGTTGAGGAGGAGGAGAAGGACCGCGCCGATCAGCGCGATCCCAATGGCCAGACGCCGCGCCCAGCGCGACGCCAGCAGCGCGGACAGGGCGCCCATCACCGCCGCCCCCTGTTCCAGTCATCCAGCCGGGCCCAGACGGTGAGCCCGATCCCGGCCAGCGCCAGGGCGATGAAGGCCCAGCGTAATGTGTCGAGATAAGGGATCAGCGGCTGCATCGCCGATTGCGCATCGCTGAGCGTGTCCTGGGCGATCTCGATCCCTGCCGCGCCAACGGTGGCGATCCCGGCGGCACCACTGCCCTTCATGGTCCGGCTGTCGGCCAGACGTTCCCGCGCGGGCGGCTGATCCGCTGCGAAGGGAATGGCACGGGCTGGGAAGGGATCGCCCCAGCGCCGGGCCGGGCCAAGATCGATATGCATGAAGCCCGAGCGCGGATAGCTGCCGAAGCCCAGAAACCCTTCCGCCCGGGCGGCCTTTTCGAACCTGGCCGGATCGTGGTTGGCCATGGAGATGTCGAAGGCGGTGCCTTGCAGATGCTTTGAAAATTTGGCACCGCGCACCCGGGCGTTGTGCTCGGGGCTGCGATAGGCGGAGTTCACGATCAGCGGCTTGCCGAGCCGCGTGCGCAGGGCATGCAGCCGGTCGAGGGCTTCTTCATGGATCAGGATCGCGCCGGTGCCCCGGCAGGCGATTTCGGCGGGCGAGAAGTTCGGCCAGCGCCAAGTGTCCAGTGGCACGTCGCGCCAATGGCGGTAGAAACGGGTGGTCATGGGGATCCTCCGGATAAAGAGAAGGCCCGCCGGATTGGCGGGCCGTGGTGTGAATGGGTCTGCGAGGGGTGCGGCGGCGATTGCCGTCCAGCGGATCAGCCGCCGTCGCCGAAGAGTTTCAGCTTCAGGGCGATCCCGGCCAGCAGGGTCAGGATCAGCCCTGCGGTCAGCATGCGGATGATGGTCTGGGCGGCGGTGCGGCGCATCAGGCGGATGCCCTCCAGGAGCGCGCGCAGATCGCGGATGTCGAGGGCGGCTTCCCTGCCGTCGAGACCGGCATCGACAAGGGCGCGGCGCGCGCCTTCCTGCGCGGCGCGCGCCAGCAGTTCCTCGAATTCGCTCTCGCTCATCTGCAGCATGTCGTCGAGACGTTTGGGTGTCATCCGATCTTCGCTCCCCAGAATGTGGTGTGGTCGGCTGCGAAATATCCATCGAACGCGCGAAAGCTGCCCTGCAGCGTGACCGTGTCGCCTGCGTCGAGGGTGGTCATTGTCTGCAGCCAGAGCGCCGTGGCCTCGGAGACATGTGCCCCGGAGATCTCGCCCAGAGATCCCCGGATTTCCGTGGATCCGTTCAGCACCAGCCGCCCGCGCATCCGGGCGCTGGTATTGGCATTGATCTTGTAGAGGAGCGATGCGCCGAAGAGGTACGTCCCCGCGACCGGCGCCACGAAACGGTTGGTGGCCGCGTCAAAGCAGCCCTGATCATTATATTCGGCCACGTTGATGCCGAGTGTGGTCCAGCTGTCGGTGGCGACGTAATTGTCATAATTCGTATAAGCCTTGAAGCGCGGCAGGTTCGGTTGGTCCACGATGCCCGTCGCCGTATCGACGCCCAGCGCGTCGCGGAAACTGGTTCCATCGGGCGAGACGGCAATGCGCAGCCGGTCCGACCCGAACATCCCGATCAGGGCCCGGGTGGAAAACCCGGTCTGCAGGATCAGCCCGGCGTCGTCACCGGCCGTTTCCCGGTTCAGCGTCTGGGTCAGGTCGCCGCTGCCGCCATCGGCCGCATAGAGCGCGGTCCAGAGCGCGCTGTTCAGCTTGGCCGAGAATGGTGCGCCCGCGCTGGCCGCCATGCCGATGCCAAGGCGGGTCAGATCGTCGAGGCCGGTGGGGATCACCGGTTGCCAATCGGCACCGTTCCGGACCAGCAGAACTGCCTCATCCTCGACCCATGCCCGCCAGCCCGCGCGCGGCGGCAGGCGCAGCCAGGCGCCATCGGTCCAGAGCGCAACATTCAGATTCCAGCCCGCCCAGCCGCCGGTCGCGCCAGAGGCGACGATGTAGCGATCACCGTCAGATGGGTCTGCCGGTGGCGCGGTCAGCCTCCTGCTTTTGACCGAGAGCTGGACAAGCCCGTCGAGCAGGCGCAGGGCCTCGTTATGGGTGACGTGTTTCTGCGCCTGTGCCGCCATCAGATATGGCAGCAGCAGGTTGGTGGTGCTGTCGGACATGCGGATGTTTTTCTTCAGGATCAGAGATAGAGGGTTGTGGTTCGTGCCGTGCCGCGCCCGATACGGGCAGAGAGCTGACAGATGCGAATCGTCAGGCTGTCACCCGGACCCAGCAGAGCCCCGAAATCCGCCACCTGATCCGCGCTGCGATAGGTGACAGACGTGGTGCTGGCCTCAAGACTGCGCCGGACCGAGACCCCATCGATGATCTCAACCAGCCAGTCCTCGCGTTCCTCCGCCAGTGGCACCTCCATGCCCTGCCAGCTACCGGCGGCGAGATCACGAGACCGCCGCGTCCAGCGGATCACCAGATCGCCCGGCACACGCGGGCGCCGCCATGGCTGGGTGACATGAACCGGCGCAAACGGCCGCAGCCCAGCGCCTTCGGGTGTGAAACTGATCGCAGTGAAGGTGTCGCTGCGGACCGGATGGCGGGCGGGACCGATGCGCCAGTTGAAGGGAATACCGAGATCGGCATCCGGGATCGGCAGCGGGGTCAGCGCCTCGTTCAGCAGCACCACCCGCGCCCCGGCCGGGGTCGGATTGCCCATGGACTGCTCGGTGCCGCGCTGGCCGCGCAACAGCCGGGTCAGGCGGTATCGTCCGGGTGCAATCAGCTCGGCATGGCCCGCCTGCACGATCTCCCAGCGCTCCGGTGCCGTTTCGATTGCCATTGCATTCGCCCCACCGAACAGCGCCAGATCGCTGACGCTGTCCAGCTGGCCGCTGGCGAGATCAAGGATCAGGACATTGCCCATATCGAAGCGCGAATTGGGACCAGGCCAGAGGTCCGAGGCTAGACGACCCATGTTCGCCCGGCGGCGCACCGTGGTCAGCAGTTCGAACCCGTCAGCGCCGGGGCTGCGATAGACCGCCAGCGCGCCGGGCCATGGTTTTGCGGTGGCGGCGATCAGCGGCTGATGCGCGGGAACGTCGTCCCGCAACTGTGGCAGATCGAGCAGGATGACTTCCGGCGGCCCGAATGTCACCGCGCGGGGCAGGATGGCCGGGCGTTCGGCGCCGGGCGGCAGATCATAGGCCTCGCGGTCCTGCCGCACAGCCTCGATGCCGCGCGCTTCGGCATCGGCAATGGCCGTCAGGCGGAACTGCTGTTGGCGGCCGTCGTGATCCAGCGCGATGACATCGGCCGGGTCCAGTGCCAGTCGTGAGGGCGGCAAGCGAAACACGGTGCTTTCCCGGCCCGCCCAGGCTTCCTGAAGCGCCCGGCGGCAGCGGCGTTCGGCCTCTTCCGGCGGCACCGCCATTGGAAAACTCTCGGACGCGATGCGGCTGGTGTCCACGGTGATGCGGGACGCCTCGACAATCGCGGCATCGTAATCCTCATCGGCCCGCGCCACCTGCCACTTCAGTGCCTGCGGCAGTTCGGTCTCCTGCGCTCGGGTCAGCTCGATCGCCTCGCCATCCGCATTGCCCGCGACCAGATCGTCATGGGCGATGGTGGCAACCGGTGCCCGGCCGCGCATGACAAACCGGATGACGCCTTCGCTCTCGACGGCATCGAAGCCGAAATGCCGCGCCAGCGTGGTGATGGAGGCGCGCGGGCTTTCCAGAGCGGTGATGGCATAGCCCTCGGCGGCGCCCCAGAGGCAGGAGACATCGATCCGGGCTTCCGGCAGCCCGGCGCGGAGGCAAAGATGGCGGATAAGTGCAGCGAGCGAGACTGCGCCCAGCCGTCCGGTCAGCCAATGGCCCAGCCGCCAGTTGGCGCCATCTGTCCAGACATCGCCCAGCGCCGGAAAGAACGGATAGGGCCGGGCATCCCATGTCCAGGCGGCGCAATCGGTAACCTCGACCATGCACTGGCCGGTGACCGCCGAGACCGGATTGTTCGCGGTTTTGCCCCAGAAGATATAAGACGCCTCGAGATAGGCGCGCTGGATGGCATCGTCGCGCCAGCCGCGCGAGAAATACGGCACGAAGCTTTCGGATGACTTCGGGTCATAGAAGACATTCGGCTGGTTGGTGCCCCGGTCGATGGCCGGGCAGCCCAGTTCCGTGAAGCGGATCGGCTTTGACCCGGGCACCCATGGCGTCGATGTTGCGGATTCCACGCCGCCGGGCCGATCATAGTGCCGGTTCGACCACCATGAGCGCAGGTCTTTGGGGCGAAAGACCCATGGTTTGCCGTGCGCACCATCCGTGATCGGCGTGCGGATCTGCGCGGCACGATCCGCCTCCGTGGCATAGAACCAGTCGAACCCTTCGCCGCCCGCGATGCTGGATTGCAGATAGGCGCGGTCATGAATGGCGGGCCAACCGTCTCGGGCGTCCAGATGATCGAACCCGTCGCGCCAGTCGGAGAGCGGCAGGTAATTGTCGATGCCGATGAAATCGACGTTCTGGTCCGCCCAGAGCGGATCGAGGTGGAAGCACACATCGCCGCTGCCATCGTTTGGCTGATGCCCGAAATATTCCGACCAGTCGGCGGCATAGCTGATCTTCGTGCCCGGCCTGAGAATGGCGCGTACATCGGCGGCCAGCGTGCGGAAGGCGGCGACGGCCGGATAACTGTTCCCGCTGGATCGGATCGTGGTCAGTCCGCGCATCTCCGAGCCGATCAGGAAGGCATCGACCCCGCCCGCCGCCGCGCAGAGATGGGCATAATGCAGCACCATGCGTCGGAGACCATCATCGCCCGGATCGCCGATCCAGCGGACTTCTTCGTCCGATATGGTGAAATCCGAAGGGGCGGCGCTACCAAAGAAGGCCGCAACCTGATCTGCGACCGCAGCTGTCTTGTCGACGCTGCCCGCCTGACCAACAGCAGGCGAACAGGTGATCCGCCCGCGCCATGGAAAGGCGGGCTGGCCTGTGCTGGCGGCATGGTCCGAATAGGGATCCGGCAGGGTGTTGCCCGGCGGCACATCCATCAGGATGAACGGATAGAAAGTGACGCGCAGCCCGCGTGCCGTCATCTCCCGGATCGCCTGCACCACCGCGAAATCCGCCGGCGTGCCGCCATAGTCCGGGCGGTCTTCAGCATCATGGCTGACCAGGTGCGCCTGATCGCGCGCGATGCCGCTGACCGACCAGAGGCGCGGCGCACTCGCTTTCTCGGCCACCTCGACGCCGGGCCGGATGGTGCAATGACCACAGCGCAGATCGTTCCCGAACCAGGCGACGACCAGACTGACGCTTTCGACTTTTGGGGCCATCGCCTGCAGCCGGTCCAGCGCCACGATCATGTCCGGACTGCCGGGCGTCGCGTTCAGGTTCTCGGTAGAGTTCGTGCCGCCGGTCCTGTGGCCCAAGACATGGGTTTTGGCGCCCGTGGTCTTGCGCACCGGCTCGGTCGAATAGGTGAACTCGCCCGAGGCCGGGATCAGGGTGACGGCACGGGTCAGTCCCTCGGCCGTGTCCGGATCGGCGAGGGGGCGGAACACTTCGAAGCTCAGCTGCGGCAGGCGATTGCCGTAATCGTTCAGCGGCAGATCCTCGAAGACGACGTAGGCGGTGCCGCGATATGCAGGCGTCGCGTCCGCACCCATGGTGGCAGCGATGAAGGGGTCCGGCTCCTGCGTCTCTGATCCCGGATACCAGCGCCAGGTGATGCCGGTCGTGTCGAGCGGTTTGCCGTCGGCCCAGATCCGCCCAATGCCGGTGATCTCGCCCTCGGCGAGCGCGACGGCAAAGGACGCATAATAGAGATATTCCGTGGTCTCGACCTTGGGCCCGCCGCCCTTGCCGCCGCCCTGCCGGCTGGTCCGGGTCTCCTCGCGAAAATCCGTGGCCCAGACGATATTGCCGCCCATGCGCATGCGGCCGAAGATGCGCGGAATGACCGCGCCCTCGGTCGAGGCGGTGATGCGCAGATTGTCGAGCCGCGCCCCTTCGATACGCTGGGGCGGGGCGAGCGAGGAGACGATCCAGCTGTCGACGGCCGCGCCGATGGTCGATCCGATCATGCCGCCGATGGCGGCGCCGGAAAATCCGAGGATTGCGCCTCCAAAGCCGCCGCCAATCGTGGCGCCGACCGAGGCCAATACCAATGTTGCCATGGAAAAAACTCAGATGCTGGGGAAGAGGAAAGCGAAGGCGATGCGGCGGCGCCAGCCTTGTGTCAGGGCTTCTTCGATGACCCCCAGCCGTTCATAGGCGTGGATGAAGCGGTCAGGCGCGGTCAGAATGCCGACATGTTTTGCGATGGCGCCGGGCCGCATGCGGAACAGGACAAGGGCACCGGGTATGACGTTGCGCGGATCGATCTCGATCATCATCCGCCGCGCGCCTTCGGCCAGCACCTCGCGGCACCCCGTCTCGCCCCAGTCGCGACTATAGGCCGGGATCGGGAAAGGCTCGTCGCCCACGACCTCGCGCCAGACGCCGCGCGCCAACCCAAGGCAGTCGCATCCGGCGCCCTGCAAACTGGCCTGATCGTGATAGGGCGTGCCCAGCCAGCCGCGCGCGGAGGCAATGACGCGGTCCGGGTGGGTGGCAGTCTGCATCCGGGTCACAGCACGCCCCCGTCATGGCCACCGTCCGATGAGGCATAGCGCAGGATCGTGTCCTGCCCGGGGATGTGCGGAAAGCCCCGGAAGTTCACCACATTCCCGAATTTGGCGCCGCAGGTGGCGATGCGCTTGTCGCAGCCGGCATGGATGATGAAGCCATCGCCCGCACCAATGGTTCGGATCGGTGCTTCCAGGAGCGTCAGTGCCGCAATCCCGTCGCTGCGGTCATGGGCCAGCACCTCCGCGCGGCGACCGGCATTGGGGCCATTGGTCCAGGTGAGCGTTCCGAAGCGGAACCAGCCGGGCGCGAAGCCGCCGAGGCCGGAGGCAGTGAAAGCCCGGTCGCGAATGCTGTCGATGACGGTGCCAGTGCCGCGAAACGCCGGATCCTCCAGATCGACGCCGCAGCGGGCATCGCCCAGCGCGGCATCGCAGCTCGCCTGAAAACTCCGTCCGACGGTCTGGCCGAGGAGATGCGACATCGAGCGGATCTCGGCCACGAAAGCATGCCGCCCACGCCTGATCTGGCCGATGGCGCCGCGCCGCATCAGCACGCGCTGTGCTGGGTTGACCCAGTTGACCCGCCAGAGCTCCACCCCGGCATTGTCCCAGCGCCCGTCCAGAATATCGGCCTCGGTGATCCGGTCGGAGCGCAGCGCGCCTGCCGCATCCTGGGCATCGACCGAAAGGTCGGCGCCCGATCTGATCTCGCTGGCAGTCAGCCCGCTTTCCGGTTCGAACTCGGTGCCGTCGAACGATAACATCCGGTCATGGTCAGTGAAGCCGAAAGCGACACCATCGGCGCGGGTGATGCGCCAGCACCAGGCGAGGGTGGTGGTGCCGCTGTCGAGATGCGCCTGTAGGGCGGGCGGGAGCGTCTTCATCGCCGGATCTCCAAGAGGGGAATGGAGGTGATGGAGCCCAGCCGCTCGATATCCAGCGTCACGTCCAGGATGTCGCTATCGAAACGAACCGGCACGTCGAATTCGAAGCCGGCACTGATGGCGATGCCATCGGAGGGCGCGCTGTCGAAGCTGACAAGGCCGGATTTATGGTCGACCGACCACCCGCTGGACTGTGTCACTGCGTTCAGGGCAATCTCGACCGTGCCCGCGACCGGCTTGGTGATCGCCCGGGTCCAGGACTGCCCGCCCGAGGCATAGCGTTTGACCAGCTGGAAATTGGTCGTGACACCATCGCCTGTGCCGATCTGCTGATCGGTCGACGATGGGACCTGCGACGGCAGACATGACCGATGATCGGCCCAGTCCTTGAAGCGGAAGCCGTAAAGCCTGCCGTTCCGCGCCTCGAAGAAGTCGACGACTGCCGCCAGTTCGTCGCCGCGGCGGATGCCGTAGCTGACATCGTAGCGCCGTCGGCTGTTGGCCCAGCTCGCGTTGCGCTCCTCGTCGCCGCTTGCCAGTTCGACGATCTGGGTGCGCCGCTCCGGCCCGCCACGCGCGCCGCGGCTGATAGTGTCCGGAAACCGGACCTCGTGAAATGCCATATTGCGCGTTCCTTTCGTGGTGGATGTGTCAGAGGCCGCGCCGCCCGAGCGAGACGGCACGGGCGATATCGGCGGCGATCTGGGTGCGGGATTGCCGAAAACTCTCGGCATCGCGGGCGTTGATGTTGACGGTGATGCCATTGCCGTAATCCTGTGCCTCGCGGCGCGACAGCACCCGTTCCCCACGCTGCAGGATCGCGGGCACCTCGTCGTGGCGCAGACCGACCATGCCACCCGAGTGCATGCGTTGTGCCCCGGCAAAGGCCAGCGCAGGAACCATGCGGCCAGCACCTGTGGCACCGACCATCCCGCCGCTATGCATGATGCTGGCAAAAATCCCGCCTGCGCCGCCCAGCGCGCCGGAAAGCGCATTGGCGATGGGGCCCAGCAGGAAACGCCGTGCCGCCAGTTTCGAGAGATCGGCCAGCAGCGAGGTGACCAAGTCTCGGAAATCGAGCTTGCCGGTCTTTACGAATTCTCCGACCGCGTTCTCGGCGCTTTGAAATGCCCCGACCAGCGCCTGGCCGATATCGGCACCGATATCCTTGGCTTTCTTCGCATAGTCGGACAGCGCCTCGGTCACCGCCTTCCAGCCGGTGGCTGCGGCCTCGGTTGCGGGCCTGGCCTCTTCGGCCGCCGCCTTGCCTGCGGCTCCGGCGTCCTTCGCCGCGGCACCCGCGCCGGTGGCGGCGGTTTCGATCCCGCCCAGCGCATCCTCGTAGCGCCCCGCAGCTTCGGTCGCCACCTCCAGCGCCGCGCCACCGGCATCATCCCCACCCGACATCGCCGCGCGCAGCGCCTCCATGGCCGGTGCGACGCCATCGAAGGCGGAGGCCCGGCTGGAACTGGCCCGGTCGCGATAGCGGCCCGCCATATGAGCAGAATTGCTGGCCGAATGCTCCAGCATCGAGGCCCGGCCCAGCGCTTCGAAGACATCAATGCGCGTGTCGGAGCCGATCTCTTCGGCCACCTTGTTGAAGGTCGGCGCGATCATCCCCAGAAAATCAGCCCATTTCCCGGCCAGAAAGGCCATCAGCCGGGTCCAGATCGCCTCGATCTCCGATTGCATGGCCCGGAAATCGTCGGCGAAGGACAGGGCGGTGGTCTTGATGCCGTCCCAGACCGCCCTGGCCACATCGCCCATCAGCGCCATGGCATTGCCAAAGCCGCCTGCGCCCTTGACCAGCTTCGTGAACTGATAGACCAACTCGCCCGCACCGACGATCAGGGCACCGATGCCGGTGCGGATCAGCGCCCCGCGCAGCACGACCAGTGCGGTAGCGAGGCCCCGGACGGAGAGTGCCGCCGCCGCCAGCCCGGCGACCCAGCGACCGGCCATGAAACCGGCGAAGCTGGCGGCATAGGTCGACAGCCTGCCGATCTGATCGAACAGACCGCCGATGGCCATCCCAAACGGCCCGGTGCGGCTGGCCAGCGCAGCCATGGCATCGGCCACGGCTTCCAGCGCAGGCGCGGCCGCCACCGCCAGCTGGTTCGAGAGCCCGCGCCAGACCAGACCCAGCCGAGAGATGGCGTCATTCGTCCGTTCGATCCGGTCGGCATCCTGTTCCGAGACCACCACCCCAAAGGCCCGGACATCCTCGGTCGCTTGACGCAGCGTGGCGGTGTCGATGCGCGCGATGGCGATCGAGCCCTCTTCGCCGAACAACTGCCCGGCTACAGCCGCGCGTTCGGCAACAGGCACGAACTCGGCAATGGCGGCATTGATTGCCCCGACACGCTGGTCCAAGGGAAGAGTCAGAAGATCAGCCGCTGTCAGCCTCAGCCGTTCCAGCGCATCGGCGGCCGGACCGCCACCCGCCGCCGCCTGGCTCAGCCGCCGCGTCAGATCCTTGGTCGCCTGTTCGATGCCGGACATCGACACGCCCGCCAGTTCCCCCGCGCGCTCCAGCGTCTGGATCGAGACGACCGTGGTGCCGAGCGATTGGGCGAGCTTGGCCTGCGCATCGACTGTTTGCAGCCCCGACCTGACCATCGCGATGCCTGCTGCTGTTGCGGCGGCCACCGCTGCGGCTGCCGCGACACCGACCTTCCGCGTGAACCCGGCCATGCGCGCATTCGCGGCCTCCATCTCGTGCGAAAGCCGGCCGAAGCCGCGCGATCCGACCTCGCCGATACCTTCCAGCTCGGCGCGCACCTGCCGTCCGCCCACCGCCGCGAGGCGGACGCTGACGCGTTTTTCTGCCATCTCACCGTTCCATCTGTTCGTTCATCTTCCGCACCATCACCGCCTCAACGATGGGCAGGAGTTCCGCCGTCGCCGGTGCCGGGATGCCCAGCGCCGCCGCCAGACCCAGCGCGGCGTTCATATCCCAGCCAATCACTGCGCCCGGCAGCACCCGCAGCTGGCCGCCAAGCCGCCCGACCAGATCCCAGACCTGCCAGCCCTCGAATGTCAGCGGCTGGTTTGTGCGGCCCGGGCAGTCTTCACAGCTTTGCGTGCAGGCCGCGCAGTAGCTGTCGCCCCCACCGAAGGACCAGTCGGCGAGGGCGCGGAGACGTTTTTTTCCTGCTCCAGCAATAGCCCCTTGGAGACATAGACCAGCTGGAACGCCTCGAAGATCGGCCAGATGTCCAGCAGAGCGTCGATGGCTTCCGGGCTCGGGGCGATGGCATTCCCATCGGCGTCGCCGACACCTTCCCAGGTCAGCACCGCGCGCCGGGCCAGCGCCTTGGCGAAGATCAGCGCCCGTTCCTCATCGCTGGTCCCGTCAGGGACCGCCTCGACATCCGGATCGCTGCGGGTGGCGACCATCAGCGCCGTGGTCAGCGAACGCAGCTGCACACGGACACCGGGGGCCAGATCGTGCCAGCGGGGTTCGTTACTCAGGTCCAAGGTCAGCATGGGTTCAATATTCCTCGCGGTCGTTGATCAGGGTGGCGGTGCACATGCGGCCCCGCGTACTGTCGCGCGCGGCCTGCCAGTCGAATGTGGCCTGTACGCCCTGAGGCCCGGAGATCTCGATCCGGGGGCGCGGCAGATAGACGGCATGCACGGTGAAGCTGAAGCTCGCGCCCGATGGCAGGGCGTAGGAAAATTCCAGTTCGCAGGGATCGCCGTCAATGGCCTGCGTCACCAGCATACTGTCCGAGAACCGGACCTCGATGGACCCGGTCAGGGCAGCAATGGACGGATCTGCGCCATCGATGCGGCCATCGGCGCGGATGGTCTCGATCCGGTCGAGATTATTGGCACAGGTGATCTGGGCCGAGACGACATTGCCCAACGCCGCGCCATTGCGGGTGATCGCCCCGTTGAAATGCCCGAAGCGCTTCAGATCGATGGGCGCTGGTGTGCCGGTGCCGCTGACTGTCCCGACCGTCTCGCCCTGCGCGACCAGCCGCGCCGTTGCGGTCAGCAGCCCGGAGCGCTGCATCTGCCAGCTCAGCTGGTCCAGCACGCAGCCGGAATAGATCGCATAGCGCGGCACCTCAGGCATGCCGGTCTCGATCGAGACGCTCGGCAACGTCCAGGCGCCGGATCGAAACTCATGCGTCCAGGGGCCGGTGCCCGTGGTGACCGGGTCGCCGAACGCCGCCTTCAGCCAGAAGCCGAACGCCTCGGCATCGATGGGCACGACGATATCGCCATCGGCCGTCACCGCATCCTTGATCGGCGCCAGCGGATCGCGGCCATAGCCCAGAAGTTCGGAGTTCAGGAGCGGTTGTTCCGCCCCGAGCGTCGTGCTGGCGAACGGCATCTTCGTGAAGCCGCCCGCAGGCGGCGTGCCATAGACGGTCTCGAACGCAAGCGCCATCTGCGCCCGCGCCCCCTGGGCTCGTGCCATGGATAGTTTCTCCTTGTCTGGAAGATCGGTATTTAGGTTGGGATCGAGGATTTCTGACGTCGCGCTCTTACGGGTGTCTTTGTCCCGGCCTGCTTTGAGGGAATGCCATCCATGGTTGATACTTTACTGCTCATCGTGTTTTTGCTGGCATCCCTGTTCTTCGTGTTCTGGCTCTACATTCTGCTGCCTGCGGGAATGGCGGCCAAACGTGGTCGCAGTGCCTTTGGGTGGGTGCTGTTGAGCATCCTGTTTTCCCCAATCTTGGCCTGCCTTCTCCTCTGGCTGCTGGGCGACGACCCGAACCAGAGAGAGTAGCCGCAGTGCAGGAGGGGGTATTGCTGCCTCGGCTTACCGTCAGAGCAGAGAATCTGCTGTCGTGTAATGCAGGATGACGGGGATCACCGCTGCCTTGAGGCTGGCCGCGCCCTCGACAGGCAGGTCGACGGGGCGGGGCGCTTCCGCCTCGACCCAGTCGCAGAGCCCGCCCAGTGTGCGATCGGCGGCGATGGTGGTGCCGATGCTGCCGCATAGTGCGTCAAAGGCGGCGTCACGGTCGGCGCCCTGAACAACCGCCTCGACCTCTGCACGGTGCTGATAGTGGTAGGCGACCGGCGACAGCGTCACCTCGGGTTCGCCTGGTTCGCCATCGCGCAGGATCAGCAGGCCGTCAGGAGGTGTGCGTTCGGGCAGGGTCTCGCCGCGCAGGGTGGTGGCGGCCAGCGTTGATAGCCGCGCGTGCAGCGCGAGGAGGAGGGTTTCGCGTGGAGTGGGCATATCACGATCGACCTCAAACAGATGCGACTACGAAACTTTGCATGATTGAAATTAGACTGTTGCTCCCTCCGAAATCAGCATGCTTTTGGGGCCGTTGTGATACCCTAGCTAAGATCTGTCGATATGGAGGTGCCGTATGATCGATTTTTTGTTGAGCAACATACGTGGCATTGCGTCTCTTTCAGCTGTCCTGAGCGGATCGGCACTCATTTGGAGGTTCTTTCAGCGTAGATCACTTGAAGTGGAGATTCATCCCGACTCGAGTGACTCTTTTGGTTTTGTTTTAGATGACGAAAGAAATACGTCTAGGAATAAGTTGCGTTACTATGCACACTTAAAGGTGACGCTGGATGTCGTGATTGGTAAAGGTCTTGAATTGGAGTCCGCGCATTTAGTTTTTAGAGAGGGCGGTAGGTATTGTTCTGTGGTGTGGCCTCCGCAAGGAGCGCCGAAAAATGTTGAGAATTTTTTTGGACTTGAGGCGGACGGAGAGGTCTGGAAAGATTCTCCGGGTCGAAGATGTCTACTGATCAGAGGCGTCGCTGAGTGGGCGGGGAAGGCTTTTTCCAATCTGCCGTCAGGTGGATATCGTGCTTTCATTGTATTGATTTTTAAAGGATTTAATGTTGTTGTCCCCTTGCGCTTGGCATCGCTAAGAGATGGAACTAATTCACTAATTTCAAAAAAAATACTCGTTATTAGGCGCGCCGGAAGGAGTGTCGATCCTGTGAGTATAGTAAAGGAGGCCGACAAGGAAATTTGTGATAACGCGATTTTCCATCGAGTTAGGATATGCGTAGCTGATTTGGACTTTCTGCCTTTCATTTCGCCTCTCTGGTGGGTCCAACTGAAGCGGAGTTAGGTTGGTGGTTTTTGCGAATGATTTGAAAAATGACCTGCTTTCGCTTCAGAGGGTTCACCGGGAATCATCGCCCCTTCACCCACTTCCCCACGATCTTCCCCGGCACCGCATCCGCCGCCCGTTCCGCCTCCTTTGCCAGATCCAGCCGCTTCGGCAGCCTGACCTGCGGCACCAACAGGAAGATCGGCACGGTGGCGCGCCCGCGCCCGGTTTTGGAACGTGACGCCACCGCGCGGCCCTTGGTGTTCAGCCGCCCCTCGGCAACCAGCAGACTCGGCCCGTGCCTGCGATAGATGAAGCGCAACGGCAGCCCGGTCCGACGCTCCCACTCGCCGGGGGTTATCCGCCCGCCGCGCAGGGATTTTCCGGCGGCCTCGGTAGGGATGGCCAGCCAGAAGCCGTCGCGGGAGCGGATCAGCGGCCCGGCATTGTGGGCGCCGACGATCACCGGGGCCTTGGACCAGACCAGCGCGGTGGCGTTCAGACTGTCACCCGCCTTCGGATAGGCGGCGTTGCGGATCGAATTCGCCAGCCTGCGCCCCAGCCCGGCCCCGGTGATCTGCCCGCGCCATGCGGTCTTGAGGCCCGCGCCCGCCTCGAGCATGGCGCCGGTCACGGCCTTTTCGCCTGCATCGATCTCGGCCTGCATCATGGCGACCAGATTTGGGTCGATATCGAGTTTCAGCTTCATGCTGGCACCAGTTCCACGGTCCAGATCAGCCGGTCGCGGTCGCGGATCGGTTCGCCCTGGATGGCGAAGCTGTCGGCGCCGATGACGATCAGATCGCCGGGGCGGGGGTCGGGGAGATCGCTGACCCGGATATCGGCGGTCAGTGTTTCCGACAGGATGCGCGCCGATCCGAATTCGGTGATCCGGTCCGGCACGCGTCGGATCAGGCGGATCGGCCGTTCCTCCGACGTGCCGCCCGCGATCCAGACGGCGGAGATGCCCATATCGGGATGGCCGAAGATGCGGTCCATGGCAGCGGCAAATGCGTTCATCAGTTCGAGCTGTGCAGCCGGATCGCCAGACGCGGCCGCTTGTTGACCGGCAGGATCGAGGCTTCGGTCATCAGATCGATCCAGCGGCCCTTGGGGTCGAGATGCTGACGGGCATAGAGCGGCAGACCGATGGTATTGGCGGTCTCCAGCAGGTTCGCCGGACCGCCATAGGTGGTGAAGGTGTCCATGGTGCCGGTCGGGAAGGCGATGCCTTCGTTTGCCGGAACCAACCGTTCGCTGGCTTTCGTGGAGAGCGTCACCGCGCCCGCATATTCCTCGAAGAGGATGCCGGCGAAGGGAAAGTTGCGGCGCACGTCCTGCCGCAGCGGCTGCGCCCCGGTCGCGACATAGAACTTGTAGGCCTCCTCGGTTTTGGGGTGCGAGATCAGCTTGTCGAAGAATTCGCGACTGACCAGGGCATGGACGCCAGACATGCTTTCGCCCAGGAGATTGTCCTCGACGGCGCGCAGCACCTCGCGGACCTTGCCCTGGACGTTCGTGCCAGCGGTTCCCAGCACGAAATCGACGCTGATCTGGGCGATGCCGAATTCCGTAAAATAGTTGTAGAGCGTGGTGCCCGCGCCATCCTTCACGATGCCGCGCAGCGCGTTCATCTCCATATATTCCCGGGTCTGGGCATGCTTGCGGCGCATGAGCGTCAGCTTGCGGGTCATCACCGCGACCAGCGGATCGGCCTCGTCGCCGGCACCGATGGCCGGAACACCCTGTATATCGGCGGGCAGGATCACGTCGTCATGCGGGATCCAGGGCAGCGCGAAGCTGCGCATGGCGCGGCCTTCGCGCGAGCCGACCGTGGCAGGACCGCCCAAGGCGACCGAAGGCAGCAGGTTCAGCACGCCTTCGATCTGTTCGATGATGACGCTGCGCTGGGACACGCCTTCGAAGCGGAAGAGGCCCAGTTCTCCGAGGCGGGTGTAGAGGTTCGGCAGGATATTGATGGCCTGCGTCATCTCGGCC
>NZ_SOKV02000045.1:0-22906 GCF_004407025.1 Paracoccus sp. DMF | reverse complement strand
CAAGGGCGACAGCTACCCCGGCGAGCACGACGCCATCATCGACCAAGAGACGTGGCACCGCGTCCATGCGATCTTGCAGGAGAGCCCAAGGAAGCGCGCCGCCCGCACACGCGCCGACACGCCCGCGCTGCTGAAGGGGCTTCTGTTTGGCCCAGATGGCGCGGCCTTCTCGCCGACCCATACGCGCAAGGGCGACAGGCTCTACCGCTACTATGTCAGCCAGACAGTGCTCAAGCATGGCGCCGGGTCGTGCCCGGTTGGCCGCGTGCCCGCAGGCGAGATCGAGGCTGCCGTCATTGATCAACTACGCGCCGTGTTCCGCCAGCCCGAAATCGTGGCGGGGACATGGAAGGCGGCGCGCGCCCATGCCGCTGATATCAGCGAAGCCGACGCCCGCGCGGCCTTGCAGCGGCTCGACCCGCTTTGGGATGAATTGTTCCCCGCCGAGCAGGCGCGCATCACGGCGCTGCTGGTCGAGCGCGTGGACATCGGCACGGATGGCCTGAACGTCCGGCTGCGTATGGACGGACTGGCCGGGCTGGCGCGCGAAATAACCGCCGACATAGGAGCAGCCGCATGACCCGCGCCACCCCGGTCCCCGAGACCGTGACGCTCCACGTGCCGTTCCGCGTCGTGAAGCGCGGCGGGCGGAAGGAGATGCAGATGCCCAAGGGCGCCACCCAGCAGCGCAGGGCCGACAACACGCTGGTCAAGGCGCTGGGTCGCGCCTTCCGGTGGAAGCGGATGCTGGAGTCGGGCGAGTTCGCCACCATTGCCGAACTGGCCGAGCGCGAGGGGATCGCGCCCTCCTATATGACCCGCGTCCTGCGCCTCACGCTGCTTGCGCCCGACATTGTCGAGGCGATCCTGGACGGGACGCGGGGGCCGGAGGTTGCGCTGGCGCGCGTGCTGGAGCCGTTCCCGTTGGAGTGGGAGGCGCAACGGTGGCTTCTTGCTGATTTCAGGTGACCCTCAGGTTATGAGCCCCGGCTAGGCGAAAACCGGTTCTCGTTTTATTTCAGACGGTTAACAACTCAAGCCATTGAAGTCACAGAAGTATCGCCCCGCATTGAAATACGTTCAACCGCACAGACCGGCCCGCGGCGGAGAACGAAGCAGATACGCCAGTTGACCTATTGTTGACCCGCCAAGTTTTGCCCGGCGCCGATATGCCGGAAGTCCCTGGCGCGCCGCGGCCCTGACTCAACCCACCCGCTCCATGACGGCCACGCCCAGACTATTTCTCAACGGCAACAGGACCGCAGGCATCTCTCCTCCCAACGCCAGAAGAACTGAAATCTGCCTTGAATCTCCTTTGAAGTCGGCTCGCGCCTGAAGAACCGCACAATACTTCACACACTGGAACAAACCTCGCGCCACGTCATGTATCGGGGCCGACGCCGGTTTGACCTCAACCGCGACGATGCGATCTTGACGCTCGAAAAGAACGTCGATGCTGTCGCCCGATGGAATTGCCACCTCAGAAGTACCCTCGGCACTTCCGACGGGCAAGCCCACACAATGCGGGTTAGCGCGCACGAATTCTTTGAGCGCCTTGTGCTCCGGCCCCTCGCCGCCGCCAAAAGACGTAGCCGCCTCGATAATATCTTCGATTTGCGACGCGGCTGGCTTCAACCCGAGCTCGGAAAGGACGTCGTCCCAGTACGGATAGTTGGCGATCTCGGCGATATAGGTTTTCAGAATAGCCTTGCGCTCTTCAGCGGTTGCCCAGACCTTGCCCCGGTTTTTCAGGAAAGGATCGAAGCCGCTCCCTGGAACCGAAGTGCCCTTCGAAACGACCATCGCCTGAATATGCGGGATTTCCTTGCCCCATTTTGTGCCCAGTCGGTTGAGCTCATCGCCGATGCAGCCCAAAGGATAGTTGAGATTGCGCGGATTTGGCATGCCCAGCTCGGCTGCCAGATCTTCATAGCTGATTATTTGGCCGGCTTTGGCCTGCCTTATCAAGATCGGCAAGGCTAGGCGCGCCCGCTCCTGATAGAGCTTGTCGCCTTGAAACCCAGTAGCCGTATCAGCGGTTTGTCCCATCAGTCGGCCACCTTGAACGCACTAGGCCAGCCGCCGTGTTTTTCGATCACCGAGTCGATCTCGGCCATCAAACGGCGGGTTTCCGTAAGGGCCACGACAACGCGGCGGTAGTGCAGGATGTCTTCGTCGGTCAGCACCCGCCCTGGGCTAGGCTTCTGGCCGCCCTTCCCTGCGCGGTCCTTCAGCCACTTCTCGCACACCTGGTAGCCACCGACCTGGAACTCCCATGTGGCCTTCGGCACGTCCTCGAACCAGCGGGAACCGTTGATCATCACCTTGCCGTTTTCGTACTTGGGATACCCCCTCTCGACCCGTGCGTCCCCAGTCCCGGCAAAGCGGATGCCAGGCGCTTCGAGGACTGGCGCTTCGTCGGCGCGCAGGAGGTGCAGGGCGACCAGTTGTCGCCCTAGCGCCACGAGGTCGGCGAAGGTGGGGCGATCCTTGGGCGTGGGGATGCGCGGGAAGTCGGATTTCAGGAACTCAGCGTAGCGAGTGCGATAACCGGGGCTGTGAAGCACGGCATAGATGCAGTCGAACAGATCGCGGGGACCGAAGTCTTGCTGAAGATCGCCACGATCATGCTTCACCTCTGCCAACCCAACCCTCTGCGAAACTGCGCGTGAGTAAGCTGGCACGAAGCCAGAAGGCCTCTCGTCACCCCCTCTTTCAATCAACCGCAGGGGAGCAAAATAGTCTTGCCCCTTGTTTCCCAAATAGAACGTTCCATGGTTGGTTGCTATGTCGGAGACGAAGAAGTGGCTGAATGCTCCAACGACCTGCCGGTTGAACAGCAAACCAAGATTCTCTGTCCTAACAATGTTCGACATTACTTCCCGACGTGGATATGCCAAGAAACCCTTGGTCTTGCCTGTCCAATAAGTCCAACGCACATCAAATGGCTTGTACAAAATGGGCGTGCAGAGATTTTTGTCTGGTCCGGATTGGCGCAAATCGGAAATTGCACCGCTCACAGTCCAATCCCGTCCATCCTTACCAAGCGAGAAGTGCTTTCGTGCGCTCTCAACTTGCATCGGTGAGAGAGCTGTCACAGTGGACCATATCTCTTCCTTTGAGTATTGAACCGAAAGAGAATCGCACTTTGTTTGAATGCCCGATGAGTAAGTGCTGAAGATCTCTGGGATCGCCGGACAACCGAAGTACTCAACTTCCAATGCAGCCTCATGCGCAACATTGGAGATGCGAAAAAATGGGGACGACGGCGAAATTACGCCAAACCCTGGCAGGTTGGAGCTGGCTGCCAGTAGTCGTTCATACTTATCTGCTCTTGTGCCAACGAGAGAGCAATATCTGACCAGTCCTTTTGCCGAGGAGATTATGCAAATTGCTACGCCCTGCTGGATTTCAAAAACGTTTTCGTCAGAGATGTTCCCCTTCACATCACCATTGAGGTCAATGTGACTCTGACTTGGAAATTTTTCAATCAGCCAATTTCTCATCACCCGCTTGGTGATACCGTCCAAGTAATCGCGATTCACAATGAAGCCTAGGCATCCGACGCCAGAGCGTTCGAGTATGTTCGTTGAGCTGCGAAGAAATTTCCATTCCTCACGATTCAGATCAGATTTTGTTTCATTCAGGTTCTTCTTCCAGTCTTCGAGCAGCTGAAGAACATTCTTGGGATCGCTCATTGAGGGCGAGTAGGGAGGATTGCCGATGACGACGACGAAGGGTGCATTCTTTGCTTGGTTCGAGGCCTTTGCTTCATGGGCCAAAGCCTCGGACATGAAGTCGAACTCCATGTCCAGATCGCGCGCGGGTTCCAGCGCATTGGTCAGGAAGATGCGCGCCCGCTCTTCCGAACCGAAGGTATAGCCGGTTTCCGACAGCTTCATTCCCACCTTCATATGCGCGATAGTGTAGGGTGCCATCATCAGCTCGAACGCCGTCAGCCGCGGCAGCAGATGCGCGGGGACATAGGCGTTCCAGGCGGCCTTGATCTCGGCCGCCGATTTACCCTGCCCCTTCCAGTGCTCTTCCATCCGCTCGTGGATCAGGTCGATCACCTCGACCAGAAAGGTGCCGGTGCCGGTGGCCGGATCGAGAATCTGGACGAAGGGCGCTTCGGGCTTGACATGCGCAGGGATGGTGATGTGGTCATTCCGCGCCGCGACCTCGGCCCATGTGCTGGTGTCGGCCAACCCTAGGGGCAGATTGAACTCGGTGCGCAGGATTTCATCGACGCCGCGGACGATGAAGTTCACCACCGGGCGCGGGGTGTAGAAGACGCCGCGCTGCATCCGCTTCTTCGGATCGTACTCCTTCAGGAACAGCTCATAGAAGTGGATGACCGGGTCTTCCTTTGGGTTCCGGTCGCCGAAGTCGCGCAGGACCGCCTCCATGTTCGCGGCATTGAGCACGTCGACGACATCCCGGACTCCCAGCTCATCGAAGTCCAGACCCGTCCGCTTGTCGCGCCCTCCGATCTTGAGGAAGTTGCCGAAAAGCTCCTTCAGGAAGGGGTTTGTCTTCGGCACCATGTCGGCCAGGTTGTCGGCGATGATGCCCACGGGCCGCGAAATCCGCGCCGCCAGCATGCCGTAGGCAATGGTCTGGGCGAACATGTCGGCGAAACCATCATCGTCCAGGTCATGGATCAGGTTCTTGCGGAATGCCGCCTGCATCGTGGTCATGGGACCAGTGTCGTCTTCGGCCTTCAGCAGCTGATTGACCCGGGCCCGGATGTCCGACGCAAGCTCAGCCAGGCGCGTGGCCAATTCCTTGGAGGTCCTGATCGTCTCGTTCAGGCCCAGCTCGAACGCCGATGCCCAGGTTGCGCGCCATTGTGAGGTGTCGTCGGGATCATCCGGCCAGATAAGCTTATCGCGCAGGAGCTTCGCCACGTACTCGTTGTGGAGGCGCGTATCCTGCGCATTCCAGCCGAGAACCTTCATCACCGGCAAGTCCCCTGCCGTCTTACCGTCTGAGAAGTGGATGAAGGCAAGCTCGCGCGCGCCCGATTTCCCAAAGCTCGCCGCGAATATCAGGTCGCTCTTGTCCCAGGCCCTGCGCTCGGCCGTTTGCAACCCTGAGCGCTTTTTCACCACCAGCGCCTTGAGGATACGGCGCAGAACAGTGACAGGGATTGCCTTGTTCTCCATCGAAATGAAGAAGATGCCCCAGGGCTGGTTGGTCGTCAGCGGGCGCAGCTGATGGACTTCGCGAATACTGGCGGTCTCGTCCTTCTTCAGGCCAAGCTCGCTGGCCTCATACTCGAAGACGACATCATCGAAGCCGTAATCCTCGCCGATCGGCCATTCCAACTTATCGCGCAGAAGCTTCACCAACTGCTCGAAGTTCGAAACCCTGTCGAGATCGGCGGCACTCACGTTACCCATCAGACCATCACCCTCAATTCAATTCCATCCATGCCTTCAGGATCGGCTTCACGCCGACAGGGGCCTGGACCTTGCGCAAGTATGTTTTCGCGATGTGCTTCTCGACTGACTTTCGCACCACCGAAAGCTTTTCCTGATCGATCTGAACGCGCCGGGGCGTCTTGGGATCGCAGCGCACGAACTCGATGATCCGGGAGGCGTCCTCCAAGATCGCATCGCTTTCGAGATCCGCCAGATACCACTTCACGTCGCCGGCCTCAGCAGACCAGACGTCCTGACCGTCTCGCTCCGAGGCTTCGCGATCATGGGCCGGACGCGAGTAGCAGAAGAAGACGCCACGGGCACCACGCTTCGAGTGCTGTTTGCCGGAAAACACCGAGTCAGGCAGGCTGGACAGATGCGCCTCTAGTTCAGGATCGGCTGCGAGCAGGTCCTGCCATTCCAGATGCATCTTTTCATCAGGGCTCGCGGTGCCTTCATACTGCTCGGTGAAGTTTCGGAGGTCTTCATAGTCGTCGTCCTCGCGCAGCAGCTTCTTGCCCTCGATGCCGAGCGTCTTTGAGATGCGCAGCGTCTTATGTGAGACACGGTTATAGAGCCGAAGGAGATCATCGAGTTCGTCCGGCGGCAGAAAGTTCCAGTAGCCAACGGTCCCGCGCAGATCCTTCTGGTCCGGGTGATCTGAGAGTATCCTCTCCTCGATGAGCGGGTTCATGCGGCGATCAACACGGCCGATCCGCTGCATGAGCCGCACGGGGTTCCAGTGCAGATCATAGTTGATGAGCCGAGTAGCGTCCTGAAGGTTCAGACCTTCCGACAGCACATCGGTCGATATCAACACCCTGATCTCGCTCAAGCCTCGTTTCGAAAGGTCTGTGGAACTCGACTCATTGTAGTAGGGTGCAAACCGCTGGATGACCCGCGACCGATCACCCTTTGTGCCACTGTCGATCTGATCAACGCCCTCGATGCCGGCCTCCGCCAGCTGGGCCGCAACATAACGTGCCGTCTCACCAAATTCTGAGAAGATGATCACCTTCTGATCCCTCAGGATCGGATCATTCTTCAGCAGCTTCTTAAGCTCGTTCAGCTTTTTGTCCTGAGAAGGCTTGAACTTTTCAAGCTCGTTCAGGAAGTCCGCGAGCTGGTCCAAGTCCTGGATCGTGTCGTGGACGATCTTCTCGATATCGAATTCTTTGCGGTCAAGCTTTTCAACCGCGTCCCGCAGCTCCTCGGGATAGAGGTCCTCTTCCCCTTCGGCCTCATCCAGGAAGTCGAGCTGTGGTTTGTATCCGATCAGCTTTCCATTGCGTCGCTTCCAGCGCTCGACCGCATCCCGTTCGTGGTCGGTTTCCGCATTCACGTCTAACCAGGCCAGTAGCTTGTAGAGCAGGCGCCAACATGACAGGCGAAAAGCTTCTGCTGAGCTTTCAAAGCGCTTCAGGAAATTTGTTCGGATCAGCGCCACCACCTGCTTCCGGCGGCCCTTCTCCATGGCGGGGATGATCTCGGGATCATCGCCCTTATAGTAGGCATACGGGTTGTAGATACCGAGGGTGAAGAGCGGAACACGTTTGTGGAAGGCATCAGCAACCATGTCGAGCAGCTTCCCATAGGTCTGCTTGACCGAGTAGTGCGCCACCTTTGGCTTGCGCGGCTCAGGGAACAAAACTGCGCCTCCGCCTTCGCGCTGCATACTCGCCTTCACATAGCTTCGGCTCCGTTGAACGACGAGCGCATCAAATAGAGAGTCTGTCGCAAACAAGTCGCCAATTTCGGCGGCGTTGATCTCAGCAACCTCCTCATCCCCATTCGATCGCAATTGACGCTCAATCGATCGTTCCAGCTGTCGGATGTGTCCCGCGAGCGAATGGATGCCGAGCGGCGCATCGGCGAAGTGAGCTGCACGGTGTCGTGAGAACAACTCGACCATGTGCTGAAAATCCAGCAGGCTGTTGTTGATCGGCGTGGCCGTGAGCATGTAAAGTTCCTTGCCCTCAGCGAGATCATACAGGTGCCAGTAGCGGGATTTGCGCTTTGCACCCTCTTCACCACGGGTGCCGGTGTTTCGGAAGTGATGCGCCTCATCGATGATGATGACATCAGCCTGGGCTTTAACTTGCTCCAGTTCTTCCTGCATCTTCTCGCGCATCAGATCCGTGTGACTGAAGATTTTCAGCCGACTGAACCCCTTGAACACATCCGGCAGCCGGTTCCTGAGCTCCCGCTCCCAAACTGGCGACTTGGCCGACTTCGGCACGAACAGTGCGACGTTCTTGTTTTCATACTGGACAAACCGTTCGATCAGCATGAGCCCGATGAAAGTCTTGCCCAAACCAACACCGTCGCACAGGAAAGCGCCGCCGTATTTCGCAGCCCTCTTGAGCAGCGCCCCATATCCATCCCGCTGGTATTTTGCGAGGATCGGGTACAGCCTTGAGGAATTCTTCTCCCATTCGGTGGCGGTCTCCTCGTGTCCGGCGAAATAAAGCTGCATCGATCGCGCATAGACATCGAACGGTGGGTAATCGCGGGTGTGGCGCTCAACCGTCTTGAGGACTTCGACCGAAACGTCCTCGGCTTCTTCCCAGCGTTCCTCATACCATTCCTGCAGGACGGCAACCGGCGTGCCCGTGATCTGGACGTTCAGTTCGATATTCTGGGTGAGCCCTGGGACCGTGAAGTTAGAGGAGCCAACAAGTGCGGATGATCCAACCACTTCGAGCCGGGCATGTGTGATATAGGCTTTGGCATGGAACTTGTCCTTCCTATAAACCCGGCACTCGATCTTGCCCGACCGGATCGCCTCGGCAATTGCTGGAACACCTCTGAGGAAGTGGTTCTTTTCCTTTTCCTGCTCGATGCTTCTGTCTAGGCGGGAGGCAATTTCTTGAAGGCCGGCCTCGAATGCGCGCTTGGTGCGTTTTGAAACCTCATCCCCCATCAGGATGCGGATATGATCGACTTTTTGCCATTCGTCGCTGAGCGCGAGCAAGGCGCCGATCTCGAAATATCCCGTTGCAATATCGATTGACTTAGAGAGCTGGCACCAGTCGTGCAGGTATCGGAGCGCCTTCCATTCATCGGCGCTATTATCGACGATGAACAGCTCGCTGCCGGCCTTGTGGCTTTCTCTCTTCGGCATCAAATAATCCTAATCTCTGAATGAAAGCTGAGCTGATCACCACACGTCACCCCAGGGATTGATCAGGTCGACGCCGCAGCCTTCGAAGTCAGGGGTGTTGCGGGTGGCTACGGTAGCGCCGCGTGTGCGCGCGATGGCAGCGATCTGGCAATGCGCCTGCGCGATCGGCAGGCCGGCAGCACGCCGGCTGGCGGCAATGGTGGCATAGGCCTCGGCGGCGGCACAGTCGAAGGCGAGCACCCGCCCTGCCAGGTCGTCGCGCAGGATGCGATCGATTGCGTCTGCCAGGCCATCGCGGCGCTTGCCGTTGTCCATGATCGCGACACCGTAGCGCAACTCGGCCTCGGAGATCGCGGTCAGGTAGATATCGAGTCCGTCCTGGGCGGCGAGCCACCCCTCGACCCGCGGTTCCGGGGTCTGGCGTAGAAGCTCGGAGAGGACATTCGTATCGACGATGATCATGTTTACGCCTGAGCGAACGCGGGTGGCTGACGCATGGGCTCACGCGGGGGAAGGTCCAGCTCCACCCCGCCCAGGGGCGCGATCCGGGCCCGGATCGCGGCCGCGAGGTTGTGGGCGGGCCTTTCCTGGCCAACAACCTGGCGCAGGATTTCGCGGGCCTCTTCCTCCATCGACCGACCGTGCTCGGCAGCGCGAACTCGCAAGCGGCGCTTCACATCGTCCTCTAGGTTGCGAATTGTAATGCTTGCCATGAAGTTCCCCGACCATCGGGACGATGCTAGGCGGCGATTGCATTGCAATCAAGCCATAGCGCGGCACTAGTTCTCGTTCAGTGAAAGCAGAATGAGCCTCCGATAATGAGTTCGATTTCTGTTCCTTCTCGAAGCGTGTCCCTGAAATCGAAGTGTTCGGCGAGGCGCTCCAAAAAAACACCGCGTTTTCATATACCTAAAAGAAATTCACCAAAATGGCGCAGTCATCAGGTCCGGAGAATATCAACCCTGAGAGACCGCTTCCGAGCCTCCTGGCGACAGGGGAAGTGCTCAGCCGCACCCGCATAACCCTCGAAAACAACGGAAAAATCCGGCCGGAGCCGGATGGGGAGAACGCTTTCGCGAGGGCAAGTGGCGGAGGATGGGGGTCTGAAAGACAACCTTCTCCACTTATACTCGTTTGTTTTCAATAGCCTAGCGGACCAAAGATTCGGCTGATCAACGATCCTTCCGCTGATCCGCGACGATCCGCCCGTCCTCAAGCGCCACGAAGCGCGCCGCACGCACTCGCGCCGACACATCTGCGCCGCTGGCCAAGGCCAGCGGCATCCTTGATGTGTAGTGTTTCTTTGGTTATATTGAATACGCGCCGCACATGAGGAGTCTGCGAAGTCCCGCTCCACGACCATGACCGTCTGCCTCAGCGGTGCGTTCAGCGACTTCGTCGCGGCCAATGTCAGCGAGAACGGCTCCTACGAGAACATCAGCGAATACGTGCGTGACCTGATCCGGCGGGACAAGGAGCGGGCAGAGCAGGAGGCGTTCGACAGGCTGAAGGCCGAGTTGACCCGCCCCTTCGCCGGGCCCGAGACCAGCTACAAGCCGCGGACAGCGGCCGAAGTCATTGCCAGCGACCGGGCCTGCGCGTCGGCGAGAAGACCGCACCATCGGGGCCGAACAGCAGCCCCTTCATCCGTAGGGCCGCCGCCGCGTCTCGATACACCTTATCGCATCGCGGGATCCTCGTGGTCATGGAGATCGGCCAGCATCAGAATTATACGGAATCGAACCCATATGTTGCTCGCAGCACATTGAACGGTTCAAGGACGGCCATAGCGATACGCAGTGTTTACCTCCCGGTGACCTGCTTCTGGGCGGCGCCGAGTTCCCGCAGCGTAGGATCGCAGTAGATCGGTGACGATCTCCTCGGGGGGACCGCAGCGCTTCATCAGTTTCCTGAGGAAGTTCAGGGCGGCCTTGCGGTTTCGGGTCTTCGTGACCAGTCCCTCCAGCACCTCGCCCTCATGGTCGACGGCTCGCCAGAGGATGTGCTGCTCGCCGTTGATCTTCACGAACATCTCATCGAGATGCCAGCGCCATTCAGGGCCCGTCCGCAAGCGCGAGGCGCGGCGGCGCCGGATCTCGGCGGCGAACATTGGGCCGAAGCGCATTCACCACTGCCGGACTGTTTCATGGCAGATGTCGATGCCACGCTCGCGCAGCAGGTCTTCGACGTTCCGAAGCGAGAGCGGGAAGCGCACATAGAGCATGACCGCCAGGCGGATGACCTCGGGCGAGGTCTTAAAGTACCGGAAGGGCGAGGGCTGGGTTATGACAGGGTGGGTAGGGGGCTCGCCGCAGTCCGGCCAGACAGGTTTCCCTGACAGCGCCCCGGCATGCAATCGGGGAACTTTTTTCGAGCCATGGGTAGATATACTCATGACTCGAATCTGCCGCCCTCGTAACGTGTAAGCAAGATGACATGTCTGGAGTTCTAAGTAACAACAGCGCAGGTAAAGCATGCAGATTGATAATTCGCATTACGCGACATCCGCACAGCGCCGGTCTGTCTCGAATATCATGTCAATCATGTCTGAAGACCTGTCCCGAGCCAACAGGATTTTGTTGGTCGCAGAGGAACTGAACACTCTGGCGCCGCTGGCCGCGATGTCGCTATCGATCTATGACCCGCTGACCCGCAATCACAACTCAATATTTTCGCACGGATATTCCCGGGAAACCGTCGCCTACCTGGACAATTCATACATGTCCATCGATCCGGCTTATCTGTGGATCCTGCGCACCAACCAGTCGTTCTTCAGCTGGGAAACAACCAATTTCGATTACTCTCGCAGCATTTCCGCGCGCAATTTCTGGAACCCGGCTGGCTACAAGGGGGGGTCGACCAGCTATCTGAAGAGCCGATCAAACAGATATGTCGGCAATCTGCATACCAGCAGCGAAGATCCCGGCCAGCCATCTGTCGGGTTCCTGAGGATCATTGATGACATTTCGCCCGTGCTGTCTGCGCTGGTCGACAACTGGGAAACACCGAAATCGCTGATCGAAGGGCTGGAGGAACATGCCTGCTCCCTCTTCATCGACGACAAGGGAAACACTCAGCGCCCCCACAGGCATGAGGCATGTATCTTCGGCAGGATACATGAATTGTCCAACATTGCCGCCAGAAAATACGGCAACATCGACAGCCTGCATGTCATCGGCGCGCGTCTGCCCAGCACCTGCTGGTGCCTATGCGGAGAGATCGTGCATCGCGTCGATTTCAAGATCTGCCATGGCGGCTGGCTTGTAAGCCACGTCCCCGCGTCCCTACCCTTCGGATTGACCATCAGGCAGGCCGAGGTCTGCTCACTCTCTGCTATCGGCATGACGCGCACCCAGATTGCGGACATTCTGACAATATCTGCACGGACCGTCGATCGGCATATCGAAAATATACTAGAAAAAACCTTCGCCAGAAACCGGATCGAGCTTGCATATCTCGCCGCGAGCTCCGGCCTGATCAACCTAGATTACCTTGTCGCACATTTCAATTCGGCACAATGCCACAAAAAGGGAGGAGAAGATGACTGAAGCCAGCGAATCCTGCGTCCGGGATCCGTCGAACTATCGTGACAGGAGCGCCGACTGGTACGCGTTCTATGACGAGCGGCGGCGAAAGGAGATCATTGACATCATTGATGAACACCCCGAAATCGTCGAGGAGCATGCCGCGAACCCGTTCGGCTACAGGAAGCACCCCAGCCCCTATCTTCAGCGAGTGCACAACTATTTCCGCATGCAACCGACCTTCGGAAAATACTACATCTATTCCGAAAGGGAATGGGACGCCTATCGGATCGCCACGATCAGGGAGTTCGGCGAGCTGCCGGAGTTGGGTGATGAGCGATTCAAGACCGAAGAAGAGGCCATGCACGCCGTGTTCCTGCGCCGCATCGAAGATGTGCGCGCAGAGCTTGCATAGTCATTTCTCAGCACGAATTCACACAGGGGGAAGACATGAAAGACATTGCCATTCGCGGATATTGTGACCGCCCCAGCGTCGCCACTGGAGAAACGATCCGCTTTTACGTCAGCGCCAACGAAACCAGGGGGACATTCGATGCCGAGCTGGTCCGGCTGATCCATGGCGACAGCAATCCGGCGGGTCCGGGTTACAAGGAGGAAGCGATCAAATCCGATCTGGAAGGGCAGTATCCCGCCCGCTTTCAGCGCACCCAGTTCGGAAGCTATGTCGAGGTCGCGGATCCCGACGCCGGGTTGCAGCCCGATGGTGCGTTTTCCGTTCATCTGTTCCTCTGGTCCACAACGCCGAGCCGTGGCCGTCAGGGGATTGCGTCGCGATGGAACGACGAGCGCCAGTCGGGGTGGAACCTCGCGATCGAGGACGGCCGCGTCGTGTTTACGATTGGCGACGGCAGCGGTGCGACCTCCAGTGTCGTCAGTGATCGCCCGCTGTTTCAGCAGATCTGGTATTCGATCACCGGTGTTTATGATCCCGAAAAGAAACAGCTTCGGCTGTATCAGAAATCCGTCGTGAACCGGACAAACAGCCGCTTCGGGCTTGTCGTCCCGCTCGATTCGGATTGTGCCGTCTCTGCCGATGCCACTGTAAAGGCTGCCGATTCCGAAACCTCGCTGCTGATTGCCGGGCTCGGCGAGGCAGCCGCGCAGGACGGCCGGACCTGGTGCATCGCCCATTACAACGGCAAGGTCGATGCCCCCAAGATCTATGGCTGCGCGCTGGGCCAAGACGATGCGGAAAAGCTGTCCAGGGGCGAGATCGTGAGGCCTATTTCCCGCCTTGCCCATTGGGATTTTTCTGCTGGGATCGGGCTGAACGGGATTCCCACCGATCACGTCGTCGATGCCTCGGGGAATGGGCATCACGGCCGCTGCATGAATCAGCCCGATCGCGGCTCGACCGGGTGGAACTGGGACGGGCATGAGGAGAACTTCATCCACTGCCCCGAGCAGTATGGCGCGCTCTGGTTTCACGAGGACTGCCTGGACGACTGCCGCTGGGAAAAGGATTTCGAGTTCACCGTTCCAGAGGGCCTGAAAAGCGATTTCTACGCGGTGAAGATCCGTTACGAGGACACCGAGGATTACATTCCGTTCTTCGTTCTTCCGCCGCGCGGAACCGCCACGGCGCCGATCCTCGTCATTGCCAGCACGCTGAGCTATCTCGCCTATGCCAATGAGCAGATCATGCACAAGGCGGATATCGGACAGGCCGTCGCCGGCCATACGCCGGTTCTGAACGAAAACGACGTCGAGTTGCACAAGAACCTGAGCTATTACGGGCTGTCAACCTATGATGGTCATATCGACGGTCGCGGCGTGCAATACACCTCATGGCGGCGCCCGATCATGAACCTTCGCCCGAAACATCGTCAGGGTTTCGGCTCGATCTGGGAGCTTCCCGCCGATCTACACTTGATCGACTGGCTGAACCATAACGGTTTCGAGTACGACGTCGCCACGGAACATGATCTGAACGATCAGGGCGCGGAATTGCTGCGCCGCTATAAGGTTGTGCTGACCGGCTCGCATCCCGAATATCAGACTTGGGCCAATGCCGATGCGTGGGAGGATTATCTGGCCGACGGCGGGCGCGGCATGTATCTGGCCGCGAACGGGATGTACTGGATTGTGGAAGTTCATCCGGAAAAGCCCTGGGTCATGGAGGTCCGCAAGGAACTGGGCGTGACCGCTTGGGAAGCGCCGCCCGGCGAATATCACTACAGCACCAATGGACGGCGCGGCGGTCGTTTCCGTGGACGCGCCCGCGCGACCCAGAAGATCTGGGGCACCGGAATGAGCAGTTTCGGTTTCGATCATTCGGGTTATTTCGTTCAGATGCCCGACAGCCAGGACGAGCGCGTCGCCTGGATCATGGAGGGGATCGATCCTGAAGAGCGGATCGGCGATGGCGGCCTCGTCGGAGGTGGTGCCGGTGGATATGAGTTGGATCGCTACGATCTTGCTCTGGGCACGCCGCCGAATACCTTACTGCTTGCAAGCTCGGTCGAGCATAGCGTCGTCTATACGGTCATCCCCGATGACAAGGCATTTCCGCATCCGGGGATGAATGGTGGCGAACATCCTTTCGTCCGCGCCGACATCACCTACTTCTCGACCGCAAATGGTGGCGGCATGTTCGCGACATCGTCCATTTCCTGGCTGGGCAGCCTGTCCTGGAATGATTACGATAACAATGTCTCGAAGATGACCAAGAACGTGCTGAATCAGTTCATCAAGGATGAGCCGGCGCCGCGGGTCTGACCAGAGCCGAGCGGCGGATATTGTCACGATATCCGCCGTGCGCTCGGGCCGTCGTTCCCCCGGTTCGCCATGCACAAAGCGAAGTTGTTTTTCAGCAGGCCTGAAAGCTTGAGCGCTGAACAACATGGCAGGGGGAAAAACGGCGGTTTTCGCTGTGCGCGATGGCCGCTGGTGCTGTTTGGGTCAAACCCGCGGAGGGGCTGATCAGGCACACAACTCTCTGTCTCGTGCCATATCAGATAGCACGGGAGCGCCGCGAAATCCTGCGCATTATCGGCGGACGGTAAAATCAGCCTCGTCAGGCGATCCTTCGGTGTCGTCGGGTTCATCGTTGACTGTCAGCCGACGGACCGTCGCCAGTAGCTCCTCGATCGCCTGTTCCGCTGCCGCGAGTTTCACGGCCATCATCAGTTCCTCCCGCCCCGCCATTGCGAGGAACATCCCCAGCACCTCGTCGGAGTGTCGCGCCGGAGCGACCAAATGCTCTCCGCTCGGGCCGTATCTGCCAGCGAACCAGTTCTTCACCGTCTTCTCATTGGCGCCGGTCCAGGAGGCGACGATCTTTGCCCCCGCCCGACTGTCTCCGAGTGATCGCTTCAAGGTCGATGCGATCTCAGCCGCGAACCAGTTGTCCGGCTCGTGCTGACCGTTCCCAGTATGCCTTTTTTCGTTTGGAAAGAACTTGCCCTTTTTCGGAAACGACATTCCGGCCTCCCTCGCGTTACATGGACACGGGGATTCAGCCGCAGCTTTGCGCGGACTGGAGGAATTTGCTTGGAATGACGAGGAGATGCGCGCTTGGGCGGTCGATGGACGACCAATTCGGACAGGAGCGACGGGGCGCCCGAGGTGGATGTGCCCGCGGTCGCTTATGTCCGAATGTCGACGGATCACCAGAAATACTCGACCGAGAACCAGCTCGACGTCATCCGCAAATATGCATCGGATCGCGGTCTTGAAATCCTGCGCATCTTCGAGGATTCCGGTCGGAGCGGGCTACGCCTCGACGGCCGCGAGGCACTACAGAGCTTGATGGGAGAGGTCGAATCCGGGCAAGCCGACTTCAAGGCGATCCTCGTCTATGACGTCAGCCGCTGGGGCCGGTTTCAGGATGCCGACGAAGGCGCCTACCATGAGCATGTCTGCTCGCGCGCCGGGATCCGCGTCCACTACTGCGGCGAGCAGTTCGAGAATGACGGCAGCATCGGCTCGAACCTGCTGAAAACCGTGAAGCGGGTCATGGCTGGCGAATACAGCCGCGAACTCTCGGTCAAGGTTTTCGCGGGCCAGTGCCGCCTCGTCGAACTCGGTTTTCGCCAGGGCGGCGCGCCCGGATACGGATTGCGCCGGGTGCTGATCGACGAGCACGGCAATCCCAAGGGTGAACTGTCGCGCGGCGAGCAGAAAAGCCTTCAGACCGACAGGGTCATTCTCGTCCTCGGTCCCGAGCACGAACAGGATGTCGTCCGGCGCATGTATCGCATGTTCGTCGAGGACGGCCGATCCGAGCGCGAGATAGTGGATGCCCTGAACGCCGATGGACTGCGCACCGATCTCGACCGGCCATGGACGCGGGCGACGGTCCATCAGGTGCTGACCAACGAGAAATACATCGGCAACAACGTCTTCAACAAGATCTCCTTCAAGCTGAAACAGCGCCGGGTGGTGAACCCGCGCGAGATGTGGATCCGCGCCGAGGGCGCTTATCCGGCCATCGTCGATGAGGCTCTGTTCCTGCGCGCTCGGGAAATCGTCGATGCGCGCAGCCGCCATTTCTCGGACGAGGAGCTGCTGGATGCCCTGCGCGCGATTCTGAAGCGCCAAGGGATGCTTTCGGGGCTGATCATTGACGAGGAGGACGACGTGCCGTCCTCCAGCGCCTATCGCGGCCGCTTCGGCAGCCTGCTGCGCGCGTACCGACTGATCGGCTATGAGCCCGACCGGGACTACAGCTACATCGAGGTCAACCGGGCGCTGCGGCAGGCCCATCCACAAGTGGTGGCCGAAATCATCGCTGGCGTCGCCCGGCGCGGCGGGTCAGCCGTGCAGGACCCCGACACCGACCTGGTGCGCGTCAACGGCGAGTTCACGGTGTCCATCGTGCTGGCTCGCTGCACAGCCACAGCGACCGGATCACTGCGCTGGCGCATCCGTCTCGACACCGGCCTGGTTCCCGACATCACGATCGCCGTGCGCATGGACGAGGCGAACGCGGCGCCGCGCGACTACTACGTGCTGCCCAGCATCGACATCACCTTCGGGAAACTGAAATTCGCCGAGCAGAACGGGCTCGCGCTCGATGCGTACCGGTTCGACACGCTCGATTTCTTCTACGCGCTCGCCTCGCGGGCCAGGATCGCGGAGGTGGCGTGATGCCCGACGACATGGAGCCGATCAGCCAGAAGCAGGTGACCCTGATCCCAACCGAACGGATCCGGGTTCTTAATCCCCGCATCCGCAACGGTCGCACCTTCGAGGCGATGGTGGAGAACATCGCGCGCATCGGCCTGAAGCGCCCGATCACCGTGGCGCCGCGCGCCGGGACCGATCCGCAGGAATATGACCTCGTCTGTGGACAGGGCCGCCTCGAGGCCTTCATCGAACTGAAGCAGGACCGCATCCCGGCCATTGTGATCGAGGCCGACGAAAGCGATTGCCTTGTGATGAGCCTCGTCGAGAACTGCGCGCGGCGGCAGCACAACCCCATCGATCTGATGCGCGAGATCGGCGCGCTCCGCCAGCGCGGCTACAACGACCGCCAGATCGGCGAGAAGATTGGCGTGTCCACGGAATACGTAAACATGATCGCCGGCCTGTTGGAGAAGGGCTAAGAACGCCTGGTCTCGGCCGTGGAGACCGGGGTTCTTCCGCTGAACCTCGCTATCCAGATATCCAAGACGGACGCGAAGGGCGCGCAGAAGGCGCTGATGGACGCCTACACGCAGAACAAGCTGCGGGGCCGGAAGCTGACACTCGTCCGTCGGCTGATCCAGCAGCGTGAACAGCGCGGGCCGCAGCTACGCCACAATCCCTTTGGCCGCCGCGATGGGGCGAAGCGGGCGCTGACCAGCGAAGGGCTGGTGCGGGCCTATCAGCAGGAAGCGACCCGTCAGAAGCTGCTGATCAAGAAGGCCGAACTGACGCAGGGCCGACTGATGTTCGTGCGCGAGGCGTTTCGGAAACTCCGCACGGACGAGCATTTCATGACGCTTCTGCGAGCCGAAGGACTCGAGACGATGCCGGGCGACCTCGCCAAGGCTGTCACGGATGGGAGGCCGACTTGATCCGCGATTCGAGCCAGCACCCGCATGACGTTGATCGCGGCTTCGAGGACGACTGCGTCACCATTGCCATCGAGGCGATCCTCCCTCTGCGCACGCTGGGCAAATCCGCCAAATCAAGTCGGAAGTATCGACAGATCCTTGCTTCCATTGTCGAGATAGGTCTCGTCGAGCCACCGGTCGTGGCGCGAAACCCGGATCGATCCGCCACATGGCTGCTGCTCGACGGGCATATGCGGATCGAGGTATTGAAGGACCAAGGCGTTCAGGAGGTGGAATGTCTGGTTTCCACCGACGATGAGGCGTTCACCTACAACAGGCAAGTCAGCCGCCTCGCCCCGGTCCAGGAACACAAGATGATCCGCAAGGCAATCGAGCGCGGCGTCCCGGAAGAGAAGATCGCGGCCGCGCTCGCTCTCAATCTCAGTAGCATTCGGCGAAAAGTTCATCTTCTGGACGGGGTCTGCGAGGAGGCGGTGGCGATCCTGAAGGATAAACCCTGCACGGCTGCCGTCTTCGAGGCGCTGCGCAAGATGAAGACCATGCGCCAGATTGAGACCGCAGAACTGCTCGTGAACGCGAACAACTATTCCGTAGCCTATGTAAATGCGATCCTGGCGGGAACACCGCAATCGCAATTGCTCGAGTCGTCGAAGCCGAAGAAGGTCAAGGGCATCACACCAGAAGCCATGGCGCGGATGGAACAGGAACTGGCCCGGCTGCAGGAGGGCATCGCTTCGATCCAGGACACATACGGTCAGGATCACCTGCATTTGACCGTGATCAAAGGATATGTCGGCAGGCTCCTCGGGAACGCTCGTGTGGTGCGGTATCTCGCGCAGAACCATCCAGAATTCTTCGGCGAGTTTAAGACAATTACTGAGATCACACCGGTGGAAACCAATAGCCCCGATTGACGGGCTGGCAGCAGATGATGGGGACCCGGACCCGATAAGCGCGGGGACCGCAGGAGACGCCGGACGGTGGGCCGGATCAAGTGCGGCGGTGGGGATGGCGGCGAACCCGCTCGGAGCCCACCACGGTCGGCGGACATATCGCCGACCACGCAGGTATCCCATAGGTGGCTATCTGCGATGTTTGACGGGCGCGCCGCCACTAGCCGGATACTGGGTGCCGGTTGAAGGAGCGGCGCGCCCGCGCGCTGTATGTGGAGTCAGCGCAAACGAGTTGCGGCTGTCAGCAATCGCAACACACGGTGGTCTGGAATGACCACGAGGCCCAGTTCTTTGATTCGACTGCAACAACGCCCTTTGCTCGGTTTTCTCGCTGATCCCCTCGGCATGTGTGTCCACATAATGGAACTGGACGGAGACATACCGACATTCGGACGATCCCGTGCTCTGGCATGCGGACGAAGTCATCCTTGGGTCATTGAAGTGTAATAGCATGCCTCCCTCAGCCGATCTTTGCGCCCCAGAACGAGGAGTGATCGGCGGCGAAATACCCATCCGCCGCGCGGAAGGTGCCCTGCAGCTCGACGGTGTCGCCCTGTGCGAGCAGCACCATGGTCTGCAGCCAGAGCGCCGTCGCCTCGGAGGCATGGGCCCCGGAAATCTCGCCCCGCGATCCCCGGATTTCGGTCGATCCGTTCAGCACCAGTCGCCCGCGCATCCGGGCATTGGTGCTGGAATTGACCTTGTAGAGCAGCGTGGCGCCGAAGAGGTAGGTGCCATCGACCGGGGCGACGAAGCGGTTGTTGCCGGCATCGAAGGCATCCTGATCGTTATAGTCGGTGTTATTGATGCCGATCTTCGTCCAACTGTCGACGGCGACATAGTTGTCGTAGTTGGTATAGCCCTTGAAGCGCGGCAGCCGGGGCTGATCGACGATGCCGGTGGCGTTGTCGACGATCAGCCCGTCGAAGAAGCTGCTGCCATCAGCCGAAACCGCGAGGCGGAACTTGTCTGAACCGAAGAGGCCGACCAGCGCCTTGGTCACGAAGCCGGTCTGCAGCGTCAGCCCGAGATCGTCGCCCGCAGCCTCCTTGTTCATCGTGTAGAAGAGATCGCCGGTCCCACCCTCGGCCACGGTCTTCGCCGTCCAGAGCGCCGCATTCAGCTTGGCCGAGAATGGGTTCGACACATCCGCCGTCGTCCCCAGCCCAAGGAGCGCGAGGTTCTGCAGCGATGCCGGGGTTGTCCCGGCCCAGCCAGACCCGTTGTAGACCAGCAACAGGTCCTCGTCCTCGACCCACACCCGCCAGCCGGTCCGGGGCGGCAGGCGCAGCCAGGCGCCGTCCGTCCAGAGCGCCACGCTCAGATCCCAGCCCGCCCAGTCGCCGGTGGCGCCGGAGCCGACGATGTAGCGGTCGCCATCGGCGGGGCTGCCTGGCGGGCTGTTCAGGTTCCGGTCGAGAACGGAGAGCTGGACGAGCCCGTCGAGCAGCCGCAGGGCCTCATTGTGGGTGACATGCTTCTGGGCCTGCGCCGTCAGGATGTAGGGCAGCAGGAGATGGGTCGTCGTGTCGGACATGGGGAAAGCCTTCAGAAGCTGAGGGTCACGGTTTTCGCTGCGCCCCGCCCGATCAGGGCGGAGAGCTGGAAGATGCGGATTGCCAGCGTCTGGCCGGGTCCGAGCGGTGCGCCCCAGTCGGCGGACTGCTGGGTGGCGGCGTAGACTACGCTGGTGCTGGCGGCGGCCAAGGTTCGCTTGACGGCCGGGCCGTCGAGGATCTCGACCTCATAGGCTTCGACCTCCTCGGAGAGCGGCACCTCGCCGGTGCCCCAGTTGTCCGCCGAGAGGGATCGCGAACGGCGGGTCCAGCGGATCGTGAGATCACCCGGTGTGCGTGGCTTTCGCCATGGCTGCTCGACATGGGCGACCGAGAACGGCCGGCGCCCCACGCCCTCGGGCGTGAAGCTCGTGGCAACATAGGTCTCGTCGCTGACCGGACGGCTTGCCGGGCCGATGCGCCAGTTCCAGGGAAGCCCGAGATCGGCCTCGGCGACCGGCAGCGAGGCAAGGCTCTCGTCCAGCACGACCACCCGCGCACCAGCGGGCGCCGGATTGCCCATCGCACCCTCGGTTCCGCGCTGCCCGCGCAAGAGCCGGGTCAGACGATACCGACCGGGCGCCAGCAACTCGGCCGCACCCGCCTGCACGATTTCCCAGATGCCTGGTGCGCTCTCGATGGCGAGTGCATTGGCGCCGCTGAACAGCGCCAGATCCGTGACGCTCTCCAGCGTGCCCGAAAGCAGATCGACCACCAGCACGTTGCCGAGATCGAAGCGTGAGGTCGGCCCCGACCAGAAATCCGAAACCAGGACGCCGATCCGCGCCCGACCGCCGAAGGTGGTCAGCAGCTCGAAGCCATCGGACGAGCCGCTGCGGAACACCGCCATCTCGCCGGGCCATGGAACGGCATGGGCTGCGACGAAGGGACGATGCGCCGGCTGATCCTCGGTCAGTTGCGGCAGGTCCATCACTATCGCGTCGGGCGCTCCGAACACGACCGGGCGCGTCAGCGAGGCCGCACGCGGATCGCCGGGCGGCAGATCATAGGTCGCGCGGTCCTGGCGGATCGCTTCCACTCCGCGTGCCTCGGCATCCGCGACGGAGACGAGACGGAACTCGATCTCCCGCCCGTCATGGGCGAGCCGGATCACGTCGGCGGGATCGAGCGCCAGCCGCGAGGGCGGAAGGCGGAAGATTGCGCTCTCGCGCCCAGTCCAGGCTTCGAGCAGAGCGCGGCGGCAGCGGCGTTCCGCCTCTTCCGGCGGAACGGCCATCGGGAAACTCTCCGATGTGATCCGCGCCGTATCGACGGTGATGCGTCGCGCCTCGACCAGCGCGGCGTCGTAGTCCTCGTCGGCCCGGGCTAGTTGCCATTTCAGCGCCTGCGGCAGCTCGGTTTCCTGGCCCCGCGTCAGTTCCAGCACCTCACCCTCGCGGCTGGAGGCCAGATCGTCGACCGATAGGGTCAGGCTGGATGCCCGGCCGCGCATGACGAAGCGGATCACGCCCTCGGTCTCGATGGCATCGAAGCCGAAGTGGCGGGCCAAAGTAGAAATCGACGCGCGCGGGCTTTCCAGCGCGCCGATGACATAGCCCTCGACCGCGCCCCAGAGGCCGGAAACGTCGATCAGGCTTTCCGCAAGACCGGCGCGCATGCAGAGGTGGCGCACGAGCGCGGCGAGCGACACCGCGCCCAGCCGACCTGTCAGCCAGTGACCGAGCCGCCAGTTGGGGCCGTCCGTCCAGATGCCCGTCAGTTCGGGGAAGAAGGGATAGGGCCGCGCATCCCAGGTCCAGGCGGCGCATTCCGGCACATGCACCATCCGGTCGCCGTAGATGGCCGAAACCGGATTGTTCGCTGAGGTGCCCCACCAGAGGTAACTGGCCTCGAGGTAGGCACGCTGGATGGCGTCGTCGCGCCAGCCGCGCGAGAAGTAAGGCGTGAAGCTCTCGGAGGACTTCGGGTCGAAGAACACGTTCGGCTGGTTCGTGCCTCGGTCGATGGCGGGGCATCCAAGCTCGGTGAACCAGACGGGCTTTGACTGCGGCACCCATGCCGTCGGCGTGCCGCTCTCGATCCCGCCCGGTCGGTTGAAATGCGGGTTCGACCACCAGGCGCGGAGATCCTTGTAGCGGAAGACCCAGGACTTGCCTGCAGCGCCGTCGGTGATGGGCGTGCGCAGTTGCGCCGACCTGTCGGCCGCACTGGCATAGAACCAGTCGAAGCCCTCGCCCCCGGCAATGTTGGCCTGCAGGTAGGCCCGGTCATGGATGCCGGGCCAGCCCTCGAGGGCGTCGGCATGGTCGAACCCGTCGCGCCAGTCGGAGAGCGGCATG
>NZ_SOKV02000044.1:0-23048 GCF_004407025.1 Paracoccus sp. DMF | reverse complement strand
GGGGAGCGCCTGACGCGCCCCATCGAGGGGCGCATCAGGCGCGGGGGGCAGAGCCCCCCTGCCCCGGCCAAGCCGCGACGCCGAAGCGGTGTACGCACGGTGTACAGCCGGTGTACGCGCGCTGCACCACCGGCACAGCCCGAAACCCCAGCTTTTCCCGACTTTCCGGCCCATCGACCCCAGCACCGTTGCGCAGGCCCGGCTTGCAACGCGCGCACTTTCCATCGCCCGCCATCGCGGCTAGACAGGGCGCCGACCTCTTAGGACGCGACACATGGCCCGGCATCTCATCACCTCGGCGATCCCCTATATCAACGGGATCAAGCACCTCGGCAATCTGATCGGCTCGCAGCTTCCGGCCGACCTCTATGCCCGCTACCTGCGCGCCCGCGACCATGAGGTGATGTTCATCTGCGCCACCGACGAACACGGCACACCGGCCGAGCTCGCGGCGAAAAAGGCCGGCAAGCCGGTGCCGGTCTATTGCGCGGAAATGCATGAAATCCAAGCAGAAATCGCCCGCAATTTCGGCCTGTCCTTCGACCATTTCGGCCGCTCCTCCAGCGAACGCAACCACGTCCTGACCCAGCATTTCGCCGGCAAGCTGGACGAGAACGGCTGGATCTCCGAGGTCGAGGAAAAGCAGGTCTATTCCATCGACGACGGCCGCTTCCTGCCCGACCGCTATATCGAGGGCACCTGCCCGAACTGCGGCTATGACAAGGCCCGTGGCGACCAGTGCGAGAACTGCACCAAGCAGCTCGACCCGACCGACCTGATCGAGCCGCGCAGCGCCATCAGCGGTAGCACCAACCTGGAAATCCGCGCCACCAAGCACCTGTATCTGCGGCAGCGCGCGCTGAAAGACCAGATTTCCCAATGGCTTGACAGCAAGACCGACTGGCCGATCCTGACCACCTCGATCGCGCGGAAATGGCTGAACGACGGCGACGGGCTGCAGGACCGCGGCATCACCCGCGACCTCGACTGGGGCATCCCGGTAAAGAAGGGCGACAAACCCTGGCCGGGGATGGAGGGCAAGGTCTTCTACGTGTGGTTCGACGCGCCCATCGAATATATCGCCGCCACCGCCGAGGGCGCCGATGCGCGGGGCGAGCCCGACAGCGCCTGGCGCCGCTGGTGGCGCCTCGACGAGGGCGCCGAGGACGTGACCTATACCCAGTTCATGGGCAAGGACAACGTGCCCTTCCACACGCTCAGCTTCCCGGCCACGATCATCGGCTCGGGCGAGCCCTGGAAGTTGGTCGATTACATCAAGTCCTTCAATTACCTGACTTATGACGGCGGCCAGTTCTCGACCAGCCAGGGCCGCGGCGTGTTCATGGACCAGGCGCTGTCGATCCTGCCCGCCGATTACTGGCGCTGGTGGCTCTTGTCGCACGCACCCGAATCCGGCGACAGCGAGTTCACTTGGGACAATTTCCAGCAATCGGTGAACAAGGACCTGGCGGACGTGCTGGGCAATTTCGTCAGCCGCATCACCAAGTTCTGCCGCAGCAAATTCGGCGAGACCATCCCCGAGGGCGGCAGCTACGGCCCCGAGGAAGCGGCGCTGATCGAGGCGCTGACCACCCGCATCCGGGCCTATGAAGGCTTCATGGACCATACCGAGATCCGCAAATCCGCCGCCGAGCTGCGCGCGATCTGGGTGCTCGGCAACGAATACCTGCAATCCGCCGCGCCCTGGTCCAGCTTCAAGACCGACCCGGACAAGGCCGCGATGCAGGTCCGCCTGGGCTTGAACCTGATCCGGCTCTATGCTGTGCTCTCGGCCCCCTTCATCCCCTTCGCCGCCGACGCGATGCTGGCCGCGATGCAGACCCGGGACCGCAGCTGGCCCGGCGATGTCGCCGCCGCGCTGCAGGCGCTGCCCGCGGGCCATGCCTTCACCGTGCCGGAGGTGCTTTTCGCCAAGATCAGCGATGAGAGCCGCGACGAATGGCAAGACCGCTTCAAGGGAATCCGCGACTGATTAATGTGTTGGGCCTGGAACCGCAGGAGAATGCATGACCCGTTGCATTCTCAGCGGCGCCCTCGCCAGGCTGGCAAAGCTGCGGACAAATCGCTATATTGTGCGGAGATTTGGAGCGGGCGAAGGGAATCGAACCCTCGTCATCTGGTTGGGAACCAGAAGCTTTGCCATTAAGCTACGCCCGCGTGCCGTCTCATTTACCTTGATCGCGAGGCAAGTGCAATCCCAACCAAGCGGATTCTCGGCCGGCGCGGTTGGAGCAATCGCGCTTCGCCGGCAGGGCCGGAATGCCTCGGGAACCGGGTCTGGGCCTCGGGCGAAGGGGCCGGACGGCTTGCGGAAATCGGACAGCGATTGTCGCCGCGATCTGGCGGCCGAGACGACGAGCTCGGGGTCTGAACCAGTACAAACAATGCCGCGTTCTGGCGCTATCTGGACGCCGCGCGACGTGGGCAGGCGCCGCCGACCACCGATGGGCGGCACTGTCGCCTGATCTGGGAATTATCAGCCTAGCGCCAGAAGCTGAGATACTCGATCAGCCCGGCGAATTCCTTGCCCAGGAACAGCGGCAGGTTCCAGTGCAGCACCAGTGCGTCGGCGGCAAAAAGCACCAGCACCAGCACCAGCAGGACGATAGCGATCTGATTGGTCATGGCTTCCTTTCCATGGCGCGTCCGTGACCCGGCCGCCGGCCCGCGGCACTGCCCGCTTTCAGGCCAGCGCCGCCTGTCAGGCAAGCCGTTAGCAGCGACGGGCCTCCCGTGGCAAGATCAGGTCGCAGGCGGCTCGTCCTCTTCGGGCTCGGGCGAGATCAGGAACAGGTCGCCCGCCGCCTCCATCCGGCGGATGGTCGCGACGACCTCGTCCATCGCCGCCTCGGCGTCCCGGATCGAGATCTTGCCAAGCGCCTCCATCTCCTCGCGCATCGACTCGGCGAGCCGGCTGGAGATGCCGCCCAGGATGAAATCGACCGTCTCGCGCGCGTCGCCCCTGGCGCCGGCCAGCGCCTTGAGCAGCACGGCATTGTCCACCTCGCGCGTGAGGCGGGGAATGTCGCGCGGATCGACGCGATGCGGCACATGCGCCCAGGTGAAGATGGTCTTGCGCACCTCGCCGGCAAAGCCCGCGTCGTCGTCGTCGAGCCCGGCCAGCACGCTGTCGCGCATGGTCGAGGGCGAGAAGTTCAGGATCGCCCCGACCTTTTCGCCGGCCTTGCCCTGCAGCGGCGGCTGCGGCACCGCGTCGGCGGCCTGGATCAGCGCCTTGCCGATCCGTTGCAGCGCCGCCGCCTCGATACCGCCGGTCAGCGACATGGCATAGGCTATCTGGCGCGCCAGCTGCGGGTCGAGCAACCCGAACACCTCGGCCGCGCGCGGCACCGGCAGCTTGGAAAACATCACCGCCGCGATCTCGACCGCCTCGGTCCGGGCCAGTTCGGCCAGCAGCGCCGGCGCCATCACCGCGATGCGGTCCCAGGGGTCGCCGTCGCCGTTCAGCGCCGCCATGCGCCGCAGCCGGTCGGTGGTGTCGGGCGAGAGATGACCGTCGAGCAGGTCCAGCGTGCCGTCGATGTCGCCCGGGAAGGACAGGCCGACCGATTCCAGCCGGTCGCAGAATTCCGCCACGATGGCATTGCGCGTATCGCGGTCGATGATGCCCATCAGCGCCATTTCCTGCGCCAGGTCGGTCTGCAGCCCCGGCGGCAGCCGGGCCAGGTCGATGTCATCGCCTTCGGCAAGCAACAGCCGAACGATCACCGCCGCCTTCTGGCGCGCGGTCAGTTGCAACCCGCCGATAGCCGGAACGCCCATGTTTGCCCCCGATTCATCTGTCGTCGGGGGCAATCTGGCACAGATATGCGAACGCGCGGTTAATGCGCGGGCTTTTCGCCGAAGACCCGCGAAAAGATCGTGTCGACATGCTTGGTGTGATAGCCGAGGTCGAACTTCTCCTCGATCTCGGCCGGCGTCAGCGCCGCCGTCACCTCGGCATCGGCCAGCAGTTCGGTCTTGAAATCGGCGCCCTGTTCCCAGACCTTCATGGCGTTGCGCTGGACCAGGCGATAGGCATCCTCGCGCGAGACGCCGGCCTGGGTCAGTGCCAGCAGCACGCGCTGCGACATGACCAGGCCCTTGAACTTGTTCATGTTCTTCAACATGTTCTCGGGATAGACCACCAGCTTTTCGATGACGCCGGCCAGGCGGTTCAGCGCGAAGTCCAGCGTGATCGTCGCATCGGGCGCGATGCCGCGCTCGACCGAGGAATGGCTGATGTCGCGTTCATGCCACAGCGCCACGTTCTCCATCGCCGGGATCACCGCCATGCGCACCAGGCGGGCGAGGCCGGTCAGGTTCTCGGTCAGCACCGGGTTGCGCTTGTGCGGCATGGCCGACGAACCCTTCTGGCCGGGGCTGAAGAATTCTTCGGCCTCAAGCACTTCGGTGCGCTGCATGTGGCGGATCTCGATGGCGATATTCTCCATCGAGCTGGCGATCACGCCCAGCGTGGCGAAGAACATGGCGTGGCGGTCGCGCGGGATGACCTGCGTGCTGATCGGCTCGGGACGCAGGCCCAGTTTCGCGCAGACATGCTCCTCGACCGCCGGGTCGATATTGGCAAAGGTGCCGACCGCGCCCGAGATCGCGCCGGTTGCGACTTCCTCGCGCGCGCGCTCCAGCCGGGCCTTGCCGCGCGCCATCTCGGCATAGAAGCGGGCGAAGGTCAGGCCCATGGTGGTGGGCTCGGCGTGGATGCCGTGGCTGCGGCCGATGCGCACCGTATCCTTGTGCTCATAGGCGCGTTTCTTCAGCGCCGCCAAGACCTTGTCCATGTCGGCCAGCAGGATGTCGGCGGCGCGCACCAGTTGCACGTTCAGCGTGGTGTCGAGCACGTCCGAGCTGGTCATGCCCTGGTGGACGAAGCGCGCCTCATCGCTGCCGATATGCTCGGCCAGGTGGGTCAGGAAGGCGATGACGTCATGCTTGGTCACGGCCTCGATCTCGTCGATGCGGGCGACGTCGAATTCCACGTCCCTGGCGCGCCAGACGGCCTCGGCGTTCTCGCGCGGGATCACGCCCAGGTCGGCCTGGGCGTCGCAGGCATGCGCCTCGATCTCGTACCAGATCTTGAAGCGGGTCTCGGGCGACCAGATGGCGACCATTTCGGGGCGGGAATAGCGCGGGATCATCGGAAACTCCTGGTGTTTGCCGGGGTTCTAGTGGCTCGGGGGGCCGGCCGCAACTGCGGGGCCATCGCGGGATCGCGCCGCGCGGGGCGGTTTCGGCGCAGTTTGGTCGCAAACATCGCGCAGCCCATTTGCATTTCCCCCGCAAGCCGGGCTATTTGCAGCGCGAAACTTCATCAGCGGCGGAGGAACCCCCATGGCTGTCAAGGTGGCGATCAACGGCTTTGGTCGTATCGGTCGGAACGTGCTGCGCGCGATCATCGAATCGGGGCGCAATGATATCGAGGTCGTGGCGATCAACGACCTGGGCCCGGTCGAGACCAACGCGCATCTGCTGCGCTACGACTCGGTCCATGGCCGTTTTCCCGCCAAGGTGACGGTCTCGGGCGATTCGATCGACGTCGGCCGCGGCCCGATCAAGGTCACCGCGATCCGCAACCCGGCCGAACTGCCCTGGGGTGATGTCGACGTCATCATGGAATGCACCGGCATCTTCACCTCGAAGGAAAAGGTGCAGCCGCATCTGTCGACCGGCGCCAAGCGCGTGCTGATCTCGGCCCCGGGCGAGAATGCCGACAAGACCATCGTCTTCGGCGTCAACGACGACACGCTGACCAAGGACGACCTGGTGGTCTCGAACGCCAGCTGCACCACCAACTGCCTGTCGCCGGTCGCCAAGGTGCTGAACGACAGCATCGGCATCGCCAAGGGCTTCATGACCACGATCCACAGCTATACCGGCGACCAGCCGACGCTGGACACCATGCACAAGGACCTGTATCGCGCCCGCGCCGCCGCGCTGTCGATGATCCCGACCTCGACCGGCGCCGCCAAGGCCGTGGGCCTGGTGCTGCCGGAACTGAAGGGCCGCCTCGACGGCGTCGCGATCCGCGTGCCGACCCCGAACGTCTCGGTCGTGGACCTGGTGTTCGAGGCCAAGCGCGACACTTCGGTGCAGGAAATCAACGACGCCATCCGCGCCGCCGCCGACGGCCCGCTGAAGGGCATCCTGGGCTATACCGACGAGCCGCTGGTGTCCTCGGACTTCAACCACGACAGCCATTCCTCGGTCTTCCACATGGACCAGACCAAGGTGATGGAGGGCAAGCTGGTCCGCATCCTCAGCTGGTACGACAACGAATGGGGTTTCTCGAACCGCATGTCGGATACCGCCGTGGCGATGGGCAAGCTGATCTGAGATCCGCGCCCGCGACATGCAGACGCGCCCCGTCCGGGGCGCGTTTTGCATTCCGGGCCCCGCGTCGATCAATCCTTGCGCGACAGCCGCTTGACATTGGCCTTGGTGCGGCGGCGATAGGGCCGCAGCGCCGCGGCCATGACCTTGTCGGCACGCTCGCCGCGCCCGGCGGCGCGCAGCGCGGCATGCATGGCCTCGGACGCCGCATTGGCCTTTTCGATGACCATGCGCTGCGGTTCCTCGGCATCCTGGCGCACCAGGCCCATCATCCCGGCGGTGCGCCACGCGATCACCATCTGCGATTCCCAGGCCATGCGCGCCATCTGCTGCCAAAGCAGAAGCGGCACCTGCATGCTGGTCTGGTTCATCAATCCGAACATATTCGAATCCCTTCGAGAAGAGCGGTTGAAATAAAATTGCTCTCTGGCTGGGCGATTGCCAAGTGCTTCTTTGGTCCCGCCCATTGCCCTATGGCCTTGCAGCCACGCCCGGTATACAGGGACGGCATGAACAAATCGCTTACGCTTCGACGCCCCGACGACTGGCACCTGCACCTGCGCGACGGTGACATGCTGCAGGCAGTGGCTTCATATTCCGGCCATTTCGGCCGGGCGATCATCATGCCGAACCTGGTGCCGCCGGTGGTGACCGGGGCGCAGGCCGCGGCGTATCGCGACCGGATCCGGGCCGCGCTGGGATCCAAGGTGACGTTGCGTCCGCTGATGACGCTCTATCTGACCGAGGCGACCGATCCCGCCGACGTGGTCGCCGCGCATCGCGATGGAATCATCGCGGCAGTGAAGCTCTATCCGGCCGGGGCGACGACCAACTCGGCCTCGGGCGTGCGCGATTTCGACAAGGTGCGCGGCGTGCTGGACGCCATGGCCGAGGCCGGCATCCCGCTGTGCTTCCATGGCGAGGTGACCGATCCCGCCGTCGACATCTTCGACCGCGAGGCGGTGTTCATCGACCGCGTGCTGGACCCGATCCGCCGCAAGACGCCCGGACTGCGCGTGGTGATGGAGCATATCACCACCGCGGACGGCGTGGATTATGTCAGCGCGAACGAGAATATCGGCGCGACCATCACCACCCATCACCTGGTCATCAACCGCAACCATATCCTGGTCGGCGGCATCCGCCCGCATTACTACTGCCTGCCGGTCGCCAAGCGCGAGACGCATCGCCTGGCGCTGCGCCGCGCGGCAACCTCGGGCGATACGCGCTTCTTTCTCGGCACCGACTCGGCGCCGCATCCGGACCGGGCCAAGGAATCGGCCTGCGGCTGCGCCGGCTGCTTCACCGCGCCGAACACCATGTCGATCCTGGCCCAGGTCTTCGAGGAAGACGGCGCGCTCGACCGGCTCGAGGGTTTCACCGCGCTCAACGGCGCCGCCTTCTACGGCCTGCCCGCGAACGAGGACCGCATCCGGCTGGTCCGGCGCGACACGCCCGCGCCCTATCCGACCCATATCCGCGCCGGCGACGAGACCGTCACCGTCTTCGACCCCGGCTTCCCGCTCTACTGGCACGTCGAGGATCCCGCATGACCCTGCCCTTCCCCCCGCGCGAGGAGATCGCCCGCCTGACCGCCCGCATGCTGCTGGAAATCAAGGCGGTGCATTTCAACGCGGCCGAGCCCTATACCTATGCCTCAGGGCTGAAGGGGCCGACCTATATCGACTGCCGCAAGCTGATCAGCTTCCCGCGCATCCGCTCGACGCTGATGGACTTCATGGCGGCGACCGTGCTGCGCGACGCGGGCTTCGACGCCTTCGACAATATCGCCGGCGGCGAGACGGCGGGCATCCCCTTCGCGGCACTGGTCGCGGAACGGCTGGAACTGCCGATGACCTATGTGCGCAAGAAGCCCAAGGGCTACGGCCGCAATGCCCGCATCGAGGGCGCGATGACCGAAGGCCAGCGCGTGCTGCTGGTCGAGGACTTGACCACAGACGGCGGCTCGAAGCTGAGCTTCGTCGACGCGATCCGCGAGACCGGCGCGACCTGCGGCCATACCGCGGTGATCTTCTATTACGACATCTTCCCCGAGACCACGCAGCGCCTGGCCGACCATGGCGTTCAGCTGCACCACCTTTGCACCTGGTGGGACGTGCTGGCCGAGGCCAAGGCGCAAGGGTTCTACGATGCCGAAACCCTGGCCGAGGTCGAACGCTTCCTGACCGACCCGCGCGCCTGGCAGGCCGCGCAGCCCTGATTGTCCCACGGCGGCGGGATCGGGCCGCCGCAAGCCCGCATGGGTATTTGAAAAACAGAGAAGCCGACCGCGGCGGCGCAGGCCCTCTCTGTTTTGCAAATACCCATGCCAAGCGCGCAACCGCGCAAAGGCGGCAATCTGCCCACAGCTTATCCACAGCATATCCCGATGGACGCGCTCGCCGGTTCGAGGGATAAGAGCCCCACCCATCCGAACCGCCGGAGGCTTCAGGGATGAGCGAGTTGCGCGCGCTTGAAATCAGGAAACCCAGCGAGATCGCCGAGGCCGCGGCCGCGCAGGCGGTGCCGTTTTCCATCGAGGCCGAGCAGCAGTTGCTGGGCGCGCTCTTGACCAACAACGAGGTCTACGACCACGTCTCGCGCATCATCCAGCCCAAGCATTTCTACGATCCGGTGCATCGCCGCATCTATGAGATCAGCGCCGAGCGCATCGCCCGGAACGCGCTCGCAAGCCCGGTCACCATCAAGGCCTTCATGGAGAACGACGCCGGGCTGAAGGAGCTGGGCGGCCCGGCCTATCTGGCCCGTCTGGCGGGGGCCGCGATCTCGTCCCATGCCGCGCGCGACTATGCGCAGATGATCCGCGAATTCGCCCTGCGGCGCGAGCTGATCAACCTGGGCCAGGACATTTCCGCCCGCGCGGCCACCGTCTCGGTCAGCGATTCCGCCGAGGAGCAGATCAAGGAAGCCGAGCAGGTGCTCTACAAGCTCGGCGAGCAGGGCGTGGCCGAGCGCGGCTTCCAGAGCTTCCTCGCCGCCGTCACCGGGGCGCTGAACGCCGCCAATGCCGCGTTCAGCCGCGGGGGCGGATTGTCCGGGGTCTCGACCGGGCTGGTCGATCTGGACGGCAAGATGGGCGGCCTGAACCGCTCGGACCTGATCATCCTGGCCGGGCGGCCCTCGATGGGCAAGACCTCGCTGGCCACGAACATCGCCTTCAACGTCGCCAAGGCGCACAAGACGGGCGAGCTGCCCGACGGCAGCCATGGCACGGTGGCGGGCGGCGTCGTCGGCTTCTTCAGCCTCGAGATGTCGGCCGAGCAGCTGGCCGCGCGGATCCTCTCCGAAGCGGCCGAGGTGCCGAGCGAATCGATCCGCCGCGGCGACATGTCCGAGGAGGAGTTCCGCCGCTTCGTGAAGGCGGCGCATGACCTGCAGAACTGCCCGCTGTTCATCGACGACACCCCGGCCCTGCCGATCAACCAGCTCGCCGCCCGCGCCCGCAAGCTGAAGCGCACCATGGGGCTTGACGTGCTGATCGTCGACTACCTGCAGCTCTTGCGCGCCGCCAGCGCCAAGGACAGCCGGGTGAACGAGGTCTCCGAGATCACCCAGGGCCTCAAGGCCATCGCCAAGGAGCTGGACATCCCCGTCATCGCCTTGTCGCAGCTGTCCCGCCAGGTCGAAAGCCGCGAGGACAAGCGGCCGCAGCTGTCCGACCTGCGCGAATCCGGCAGCATCGAGCAGGACGCCGATATCGTCATGTTCGTCTTCCGTGAGGAATACTACCGCGAGCGCGAAAAGCCTGCCGACCATGATCTCGACAAGATGGCGAACTGGCAGCAGATCATGGAATCCTGCCATGGCAAGGCCGAGGTCATCATCGGCAAGCAGCGCCACGGTCCCATCGGCACGGTCGAGCTGTCCTTCGAGGGCCGCTTCACCCGCTTCGGCAACCTTGAAAAGCACCGCAGCTGGGATCGGTCCGAATGAACCTGCCCGTGCCGCTGGTCACGGTCGGCCTGCTGATCGCGTCGAACCTGTTCATGACCATCGCCTGGTATGGGCATCTGAAGTTCAAGGGGACGCCGCTGCTGGTGGTGATCCTGGTCAGCTGGGGCATCGCCTTTTTCGAATACCTGCTGCAGGTGCCGGCGAACCGCTTCGGCTACGGCCATTTCAGCGCCGCCCAGCTGAAGACCATCCAGGAGGTCGTCAGCCTGTCGATCTTCGTGCTGTTCTCATGGCTGTGGCTGGGCGAGAAGCTGACCTGGAACATCGCGCTCGGCTTCGGCTTCATCTGCTTCGGCGCCTTCCTGATCTTCCATCGCTTCGGACCCGTCGCGCCTTGACGCCGCGGGCGGTTGCCTTTGCCCGCGCAACGGGCAATCTAGCGCCATGACCACCCTGCCCCCACCTGCCGCGCGCCGGCCGCATCTGATCACGCTGGTGTCGATCTCGGCCACGGGCGCGCTGTCGATGAACATCTTCCTGCCCTCGCTGCCGGCGATGGCGCGGGATTTCGGGGTCGAATACGGCTTCATGCAGCTGTCGGTCTCGGCCTTCCTGGCGGTCAGCGCGGTGTTGCAACTGCTCTGCGGGCCGATCAGCGACCGTTTCGGGCGCCGGCCGGTGGTGCTGGGGTCCTTCGCCATCTTCCTGCTGGCGACGCTGGGCACGCTTCTGGCCCGCGATCCGGGCTGGTTCATGGCCTTCCGGCTGGTGCAGGCAGTGGTGACCACCGGCTTCGTCGTCAGCCGGGCGGTGGTGCGCGACATCGTGCCCGCCGACCAGGCCGCCAGCATGATCGGCTATGTCACCATGGGCATGTCGCTGGTGCCGATGATCGCGCCGACCCTGGGCGGGGTGCTGGACGAGACGCTGGGCTGGCGCGCCAGCTTCGTGGCCATGGGCGTGGCCGGCATCGCGGTCATGGCGCTGTGCAGTTGGGATCTGACCGAGACCGCGCGCGGCGGCGGCGTGCCGCTGCGCCAGCAGGTCGCGACCTATCCGGTGCTGGCGCGCTCGCAGCGCTTCTGGGGCTATGCGCTGGCCGCGACGCTCAGCGCCGGGTCGTTCTATGCCTATCTGGGCGGCGCGCCCTTCGTCGGCCAGGTCGTGCTGCACCTTTCGCCAGCCGAGGTCGGCTATTGGTTCGCCGGTCCCTCGATCGGCTATGCGCTGGGGAATTTCGTCTCGGCGCGCTATTCGACGCGCATCGGCATGAACCGGATGATCCTGGCCGGGGCGGTGATCTGCTCGGCCTTCCTGATCGCGGCGCTGATGGTGGACCTGGCGGGCGGGCTGACGCCGCTGGTCTTCTTCGGCGCGGTCGGCTTCATGGGACTGGGCAACGGCATGCTGCTGCCCAATGCCAATGCCGGCATGATGAGCGTGCGCCCCGAACTGGCCGGCACCGCCAGCGGCCTGGGCGGCGCGATGGCGGTGGCGGGCGGCGCCGGGCTGGCGGCGCTGGCCGGTGCGCTGCTGCATGACGATACCGGCGCGGCGCCGCTTCTGGTCATCATGGCGGTCTCGGCCGTCGCCTCGATCGCCTTCATCCTTTGGGCGATGATCCGCGAGCGGCGGGTGATCCAGGGGCGCTGATCCCCCTTGCCGGCCAGCCTTTGCAAAGCGTATTCCTGTCTTTGCAAAGAGGACGCCCATGGCCACCCAAAAGATCTATGCCGGCGTGGCGCTGCGGGAAACCCGCGCCCGCGCCGGCCTGACGCAACGCGCCTTCGCCGACCGGCTGGGCGTCTCGCTGCCCTATCTGTCGCAGATGGAGAACAACCACCGCCCGGTCTCGGCCGGGGTGCTGCTGCGGCTGGCATCGGAATTCGCGGTCGACCTGGGCGCGATGGCGGTGGGCGACGCCGACCGCATGGTGATGGACATGGCCGAGGCGCTGGCCGATCCGCTGTTCGACAGCGCGCCGCCCCGCGCCGACCTGCGCCTGGCCGCGACCAATGCCCCGGCGCTGGCCCGCGCCTTCCTGGACCTCTACCGCGCGCATCGCGAGGGGCAGGAGCGGCTGGCGGCGATGGACGAGGCGCTAGGGGCCGGCGCCCAGAACGCCACCCCCTCGCCCTGGGAGGAGGTGCGCGACTTCTTCCATTATTGCGACAATTACATCGACGCGGTGGATCGCGCGGCCGAGCAGTTCGCCCGCACGCGCCCCAACATGCGGCCGCTGGAGCGCGCCATCGCGGGCCTGGCCGAGCGTGGCATCGAGGTGACCCAGGCGGAACTGGGCAGCGGCGCGGTCTATCTGCGCGAGGGCAAGCGCGTCACCCTGAACGCGGCGGCCGAGCCGGCGACCCAGGCCTTCCAGCTTCTGCACCTGCTGGCCCTGGAGAGCCGCGGCGACCTGCTGGAAGCGACGCTGGAACTGGCGCGCTTCCGCAGCGGCTCGGCCCGCGACATCGCCCGGCTGGGGCTGGCGAACTATTTCGCCGGCGCGGCGATGATGCCCTATGCCCGCTTCATGGAGGCCGCCCGGACCGAGCGCCACGACCTCGAGCGGCTGGCGCATCTGTTCCACGCCTCGCTCGAGCAGATAGCGCATCGGCTCTCGACCCTGCAGCGCGGCGGCGATCGGGGCGTGCCGTTCTTCTTCGTCCGCGTGGATCAGGCAGGCACCATCACCAAGCGCCACTCGGCGACGCGGATGCAATTCGCCCGTTTCGGCGGCGCCTGCCCGCTGTGGAACGTGCACCAGGCCTTTGAAACCCCCGGCCGCTTCCTGCGCCAGCTGGCCGAGACGCCGGACGGCAAGCGCTACCTGCTGCTGGCGCGCGACGTGTCGAAACCGGCCGGGGCCTTTGGCGCGCCGGTGCGGCGCTTTGCCATCGGCCTGGGCTGCGAGGTCAGCCACGCCCGCGATCTGGTCTATGCCGACGGGCTGGACGTCGGCAATCCGCAGCTGTTCGAGCCCATCGGCGTGTCGTGCCGGATCTGCCCGCGCCCGGCCTGCCATCAGCGCTCGGTGCCGCCGATGGACCGCCATATCCGCATTCCGCCGGACCGCCCCGGGCCGTTGCCCTACGAAATCGCCTGAGGGCGCCACGAACGCAACCGGCGCGCGCCGGTTCCGTTCGATCCGGGCCGGTGCGACAGAATCGCCACGCCGGAACCAGCAGTTCCGCGCCGCTTGGACGCATCTGCCTATTTTACAGGCAGCCCCGAAGGCCCCTCGGCAAAAGGTCTTAGTTCTGCACTGGCCCGCACGGCGCATCGGTAGAATTGCCTATATCCCGCAGGCTTGCGGCGCGATGCTCGAATTTCAACCTGGGATTGATATTTGCGTCCGAACGCCGCACCGGCGAATATCCACCAGCCGCTTGCGAGGGATCGGCATCAATCCGCCCAAGTCTTGCGCAGATATTCCTGCGATGTTGCGCTTTGAGCACAGCTCGGATTTATCCGTGCCAGCGCCCACAGACCCGCCCCGCCGGCCGGTCCGGCGAAAACAACATGGACCCGGGACATTGCGCATTACCCATAGCCTGAATTCGGTGCTTGAGCGCTGGTTGCCAGAACAGCGACTCTTCCTGAAGTCGGACAAGACCACCCGCTTCCTGCGGCTGCGTCCGGCGACGCAACTGGTGGCCTTGGGCGGCATCGCGCTGGTCTTCGGCTGGAGCATCATCGCCAGTTCGATCCTGGTCATCGACGCGATCAGCGCCGGGTCGTCGCGCGATCAGGCCCGTCGTTCGCAAACCGCCTTCGAGGCGCGGCTGACCGACCTTTCGGCCGAGCGCGACAGCCGCGCCGCCGAGGCCGCCGCCGCGCAGAACCGCTTCACGGTGGCGCTGGACCAAGTGTCGCGCATGCAGTCGCAGCTGCTCGACTCGGAAGCGCGCCGGCGCGAGCTGGAAACCGGCATGGGCGCCGTGCAGTCCAGCCTGCAACAGGCCGTCAAGGCCCAGCACCAGGCCCAGGCCGAGGCCGATCAGGCCAGCGCGACCGCGCCGGCGGTGCGCACCGCCGAATTGCAGGCGGCGCTGGACATCCTTTCGGGCGAGTTGAAGCGCGCCGCCGCGGACCGCGCCGATGCCGTGCGCGAGGCCGAGGACGCCCGCCGCACGGCCGAGGCCGTCTCCATCGAGCGCGACCAGATCGTCGCCCGCAACGACCAGATCCTGACCCAGCTCGAGGATGCGGTGACCGTTTCGGTCAAGCCGCTGGACGAGATGTTCCGCAGCGTCGGCATGAACCCCGACGAGATCCTCGACACCGTGCGCCGCGGCTATTCCGGCCAGGGCGGTCCGCTGAACCCGATCGGCTATTCCTCCAGCGGCAATGCCGAGATCAGCCAGGGCGAGGCCAAGGCCAACGAGATCCTGATCACGCTGGACCAGATGAACAGCTATCGCATCGCGGTCGAGAAGATGCCGCTGGCCATGCCGCTGCAATCGGCCTTCCGCTATACCTCGCCCTATGGCCGCCGCTGGGGCCGCGCGCATGAGGGCATCGACATGGCCGCGCCGGTCGGCACGCCGATCTTTTCGACCGGAGACGGGGTGGTGGTCTTTGCCGGCTGGCAGCGCGGCTATGGCAACCTGGTCAAGATCCAGCACGCGCTCGGCACCGAGACCCGCTATGGCCATATGTCCAAGATTCGCGTGAAGGTCGGCCAAAAGGTGTCGCGCGGCAGCCGGATCGGTGATATGGGCAATACCGGCAGATCGACCGGCTCGCATCTTCACTACGAGGTCCGCGTGAACGGTCGTGCCGTGGATCCCATGAGCTTCATCAAGGCAGCCCAGAATGTTTTCTAAGACCCGAGTGACCGAACCTGGCCCCCGCACCCAGCCGACGCCCGAACCCGAACAGCAGCCGCGCAGCCTTGAGACGACCTACGACATTCCCGCCTCGGCCCCGCAGCGCACCCGGACCGCGCCTTCGGTCCTGTCCCCGGACCTGACCGTCACCGGCAATATCCAGACCCAGGGCGACATCCAGGTCGAGGGCACGGTCGAGGGCGATATCCGCGCCCATCAGCTGGTCGTCGGCGAAAGCGCCACCATCCGCGGCGAGATCGTCGCCGAGGAGGTCGTGGTGAACGGCCGTGTCGTCGGCCGCGTGCGCGGGCTGAAGGTCCGCCTGACCGCCACCGCCCGCGTCGAGGGCGACATCATCCACAAGACCATCGCCATCGAATCCGGCGCGCATTTCGAGGGCTCGGTGCAGCGCCAGGAAGATCCGCTGGCCAATGGCGTGACGCCGAAACTGGCGCCGCCCGCCGCGCGCCCGGCCGCCGCCGCAAGCGCCAGCGACAACTGATCGCGCCACCCGCGCGAAAGACGGTTCCAGGGGCGGCCAGTGGGCCGCCTCTTGCCGTTTCAGGCGCCCTGTTTCAGGTGTCGGGCATCAGCCGGCGATACATGTGCCAGCTGGCATGGCCCAGCACCGGCAGCACCACGAAAAGCCCCAGGAACATCGGCAGGAAGCCCAGGAACAGCAGCCCGGTGATGACCGCCGCCCAGGCCAGCATGACCGGCAGGTTCAACGTCACGGCCTGGAAGCTGGCGATGATGGCCGAAACCAGGTCGACCTCGCGGTCGAGGATCAGCGGCAGCCCGACCACGGTGATGCCGAACAGCACCGCCGCAAAGCCGGCGCCGATCAGCGTGCCGACCAGCAGCATGACCAGCCCGCGGCCCTGCAGCAGCAGCTCGGGCGAGGAGGTGATGTTGGTCAGCGCCGAGACGCCCATGAACAGCGCGAAGGTGGTATGGGCGACGAAAACCCAGAACATGAACATGAGCAGGATCACCATCGCCATCGACGGCACTTGGCGGTCCTTCTGCGCCAGCACGACGGACAGCACCTCGCGCCATAGCAGCGGCTGGTCGGATTCGATGCGCCGGCTGACCTCGTAAAGCCCGACGGCGGCGAAGGGCGCGATCAGCGGAAAGCCGACGATGAAGGGCATCAGCCACCATTCCTGGCCCGAGGCCAGGGCCACCGCGGTCAGCACCAGCCCGCCCGCGACATAGAAGGCCGCGAAGAGCAGGCCGAAGGCCGGGGCGGTGCGGAAATCCCGCCAGCCCGCGGCCAGCACGGCGGGGATGGCGTCGAAGCTGACCACGGCGGGCAGCGGAATCTCGTCCGGGCCGGGGTCCGGCAGCGGGTCGGGCAGCGGATCCCGGCCGGGCTCGGGGATCGGCATGGGAATGGGCTTGGGATCCGAATCGGTCACGACCATCAGCGCCTCCGTCTTTCGGCGAAGGTTAGCAGGGAAGCGTTAAAGAAAAAGCCTCAGCGTGCGAAACGCCGCATCAGCGCGGCATTGACCGGCGGCGTCACGAATTTCGACACGTCGCCGCCCAGCCGGGCGATTTCCTTGACCAGCTTCGAGGCGATGGCCTGGCGCCGGGCGTCGGCCATCAGGAACACGGTCTCGATGCTGGCGTCCAGCGCCCGGTTCATGCCGACCATCTGGAATTCGTATTCGAAATCGGCGACCGCGCGCAGCCCGCGCACGATCACCGTGGCGCCGACGTCGCGGGCGCAGTCGATCAGCAGGTTCTCGAACGGATGCACCTGGATCTCGCCGCCGGTCTTGCGCGCGATGGCGTCGCATTCGCTGCGCACCATGCCGACCCGCTCTTCCAGATCGAACAGCGGTCCCTTGTCTCGGTTGATGGCGACGCCGATCACCAGCCGGTCGACCAGCGCCATGGCGCGTTCGATGATGTCCAGATGGCCAAGCGTGATGGGATCGAAGGTTCCTGGGTAAAGGCCGATGCGCATGATGGTCCTGTCCTTGCCGATCACACGCAGTCAAACAGGGTTTTTTCGGCGGGTGCAACAGCACCGTGCGTTGCGCAGGGCAAGAGCCGCGGCCCGCGACGCAAAAACCCCAGCAAAGGCTGGGGTTTTCGCTGTGATCTGCGTGCACCGCGCGTGCACCGCGCGTACACAGGGTATGCACCGAGGCGGCGGCCTTCGGGGCCTGGCGCGCGCGGGCGCGGGCTCAGTTGCCCATGATCATGCCGGTCAGCGCCTCTTTCTCGGCATGGAGTTCCTTCAGCCGGGCCGAGACGGCATCGCCGATCGAGACGATGCCCAGCATCTCGCCCGCCTCGTTCACCACCGGCAGGTGGCGGAACCGGCCTTGGGTCATGCGGTCGAGGATCACCAGCGCATCGTCGCCGGTGGTGCAGGTCATCAGCTTGCGGGTCATCACCTCGCTGATCGGCTGGTCCAGCACCTGGGCGCCGCGCCGGCCCAGTTCGCGCACGATGTCGCGTTCCGAAAGGATGCCCAGCGGCACCTTGCCATCCTCGGACACCACGATCGCACCGATGCGCCGCTCGGACAGCAGCCGCGCGGCGTCGGCCACGCTGGCGTCCGGGGCGACGGTATAGATTTCGCCGCTGGCTTTCATCGACAGGATCTGGTTGACGAGCATGCATATTCCTCCTCAGCTCGGGACGGCGACGACCGTCCCTGGCGCCCAGCGTTGCCGCAACCCGCGCTTGCGTCAAGCCCGCTCTTGCACGCCTGCACCCTCAGGCCGAGACCAGCGCCTGAAGCCGCGCCACCTCGGCCCGGATGCCCTGCGCCAGGGCATCCGCCAGCCGGTTCATGCGCTGCGAGCGGCGGTCGTCCTGGTGCCGGATCAGCCAGAAGCCGCGGGTCAGCGCGATCTGGTCGGCCAGCACCCGCCGCACCCCGGGGCAGAAGGGAATCGCGAAATCATGCACGATGCCCAGACCCGCCCCGACCCGGATCGCCTGCATCTGCACCGAGACCGAGTTCGAGGTCAGCTGCGCCCAATCGGCGCCGGTCTCGGTCAGGTAATCGAGCTCTCGGTCGAAGATCATGTCAGCGATATAGCCGATCATGCGGTGGCCGCGCAGATCCTCGCGCGCGCGGATCGGCGGATGGGCGCGCAGGTAATCCTCGTGCCCGGCCAGGTGCAGGTGATAGTCGGTCAGCCGCTGCACCACCAGCCGGCCGGCCTGCGGCTGCGAGACGGCGATGGCCATGTCGGCCTCGCGCTTGGACAGGTTGAAGACCCGCGGCAGGGCGACGATCTGGATCTCCAGCCCCGGATGCGCCCGGGCCATCTCGGCGCAGACCTGCGGCAGCAGGTAATTCGCGCAGCCGTCCGGGGCGCCGATGCGCAATTGCCCGGAAAGATCGCCCGGGCCGGTCAGCGCCTCTTCCGCGCCCGTCAGTGCCATCTCCATCGCCTCGGCATGCGGCAGCAGGCGCTCGCCCTCGGCAGCCAAGGCATAGCCCTGCGGCGTCTTGACGAAGAGCTTCGCGCCCAGCCCCTGCTCGAGCCGCGCCACGCGCCGGCCCACGGTCGAGGCGTCGATGCCCAGCCGCCGGCCCGCCGCCGACAGGCTGTCCGCGCGCGCCACCGCCAGGAAGATGCGCAGGTCGTCCCAGTCCATCGCCGATCCCTTTGCAAAAATGCAAAACCCTTTTGCCAGACTTCCTCTTTTTCCGGCAATGCTGCAAGTCTATGATCCGTCCGAAGATGTGAAACCCTCGGGAGGCACCCATGGAAGACCTTCACCACTGGATCGACGGCAAAGAGGTCAAGGGCACCTCGGGCCGGTTCAGCGATGTCTATAATCCGGCGACCGGCGAGGTGATCGCCCGCGTGCCGCTGGCGACGCCGGCCGAGCTTGACGCCGCGATCCAGAGCGCCGCGCGCGCCCAGGTCGGCTGGGCCGCCACCAACCCGCAGCGCCGCGCCCGGGTGATGATGAAATTCGGCCAGCTCATCAACGACAACATGGACAAGCTCGCCGAGCTGGTCTCGCGCGAGCACGGTAAGACCCTGCCCGACGCGCGCGGCGACGTGCAGCGCGGCCTCGAGGTGATCGAGGTCTGCATGGGCGCCCCCGCCATGCTGAAGGGCGAGTTCACCGACAACGGCGGCCCGGGCATCGACCTTTACGCCATGCGCCAGCCGCTGGGCGTGGTCGCGGCCATCACGCCCTTCAACTTCCCGGCCATGATCCCGCTGTGGAAGATGGGCCCGGCGCTGGTTTCCGGCAACGCCATGATCCTGAAGCCGTCCGAGCGCGTGCCCTCGACCTCGATCATGCTGGCGAAGCTGGCGCAAGAGGCCGGGCTGCCCGACGGCGTGCTGCAGGTCGTGAACGGCGACAAGGAAATCGTGGACGCGATCCTGGACCATGAGGTGATCCAGGGCGTGGGCTTCGTCGGCTCGACCCCGATCGCGCAATACATCTATGGCCGCGCGGCGACCAATGGCAAGCGTGCGCAATGCTTCGGCGGTGCCAAGAACCACATGATCATCATGCCCGATGCCGACCTGGACAAGGCGGCCGATGCGCTGATCGGCGCCGGCTTCGGCGCGGCGGGCGAACGCTGCATGGCGATCTCGGTCGCGGTGCCGGTGGGCGAGGCGACCGCCGACGCGCTGATCGAGCGGCTGGTGCCGAAGATCGAGAAGCTGAAGGTCGGTCCCTATACCGCCGGCGAGGACGTGGACTTCGGCCCGGTCATCACCAAGGCCTCGCAGGAGCGCATCAACCGGCTGATCGCCTCGGGCGTGGACCAGGGCGCCGACCTGGTCGTGGACGGCCGCGACCTGAAGATCCAGGGCTATGAGAACGGCTTCTTCTGCGGCCCGTCGCTGTTCGACCGGGTGACGCCCGAGATGGAGATCTACAAGGAAGAGATCTTCGGCCCGGTGCTGAGCCAGGTGCGCACGCAGAGCTATGACGAGGCGCTGAAGCTGGTCATGGACAACGACTATGGCAACGGCACGGCGATCTATACCGCCGACGGAGACACGGCGCGCGACTTCGCCAGCCGGGTGAACGTCGGCATGGTCGGGATCAACTTCCCGATCCCGGTGCCGCTGAGCTATTACAGCTTCGGCGGCTGGAAGAAGTCGGCCTTCGGCGACCTGAACCAGTATGGCCCGGACGCCTTCCGCTTCTATACCAAGACCAAGACCGTGACGGCGCGCTGGTTCTCGGGGATCAAGGACGGCGTGGCGCTGAACTTCAAGGCCATGGACTGAACGGAAGAAACGGGGGGCGCTGCCCCCCGCACCCCCCGGGGTATTTTCGCAACAAAGAAGGCCTATCGGTCCGTCGAGCGCAGCAGGTAATAGCTGCCGCCGCCGATCAGCACGCCGAAGAACCAGCCGTAGGTGCCCCACCAGGAGGGCAGCAGGCTGGTGAAGGTCGGCAGGATCGAGCTGAACACCATGCCGATGCCGAAGGCGATGAACGCCTTGACGTGCCAGCCGTTCTGGAAGCGGAACTCGCCATGCTCCTGATACAGTGCCGCGACATCCACCACGCCTTTGCGGATCAGGTAGTAGTCCACCATCATGATCCCGAAGATCGGCCCCATGGTCGAGCCGATGAAGTTCACGAAATGCGTGGCATTGGTTTCCCAGGGCGCCCAAGGGTAGAGCACCAGCGCGATCAGCGCCGCGATGAAGCCGCCGCGCTTGAAGCTGATGTGTTTCGGGATGGTGTTCGAGAAATCGAAGGCGGCCGAGACGAAATTCGCCACCACGTTGATCCCCAGCGTCGCGATGGCGAAGGTCGCCGCGGCAAGCACCGCCAGGAAAACGCTGTCGAACTTGGCGCTGATCTGGTCGGGATGCAGCAGCACCTCGCCATAGACATGCCAGGCGGCCGTGGTGGTGACGCCGGCGACCAGGCAGAAGGCCAGCAGGTTCACCGGCAGGCCCCAGGCATTGCCCAGCCGCAGCGCGCGCTCGTCCCTGGCATAGCGCGAGAAGTCGCAGAAGTTCAGGTAGAGCGCGGCGAAATAGGTGATCCAGGTCGCCGCCACCGCCGTCAGCGTGACGAAGCTGCCCGGCGTGCCCGGCACGCCCGCGTCCCGGGTCGCCTGCAGCAGCACGTCCTGCGGGATCTCGGCGCCGAAGCTGATCGTGCCCGACTTCACCACCAGATAGATCGCCAGCATCAGCATGGCGAGCCAGACCGCCGGCCCGGCCCAGTCCTGGAAGCGGCGCACCGTCTCCATGCCGTTCTGGATGATGAGCAGTTGCGCGCCCCAGACCGCGAGATAGCAGATCACCTCGAGCGTGGAATGGCCCAGCATGTGGCTGGTCTGGTGGAACTCCAGCATCGCCGGGCTGCGCAGCAGCAGCGCTACGATGGCGCCGGAGGCGGCCGAAGTCTGGGCGCCGTACCAGAAGCAGGCGACGACCGCCCGCACCAGTGCCGGGACGTTGGCGCCGAAGGTGCCGAAGCTCGCCCGCGCCAGCACCGGGAAGGGCACGCCCGTGCGCACCCCGGCCAGCCCGACCATCTGCATCAGCCCGTAGATCACCAGCGAGCCGAGGCCGATGGCCAGCACGAAATTCGTCAGGTTGCCGCAGAGCAGGAACAGGCTCGCGGCCAGGTAGTAGCCCCAGAGGCTATGGACGTCCGAGGTCCAGACGTTGAAGATGGAAAACGCGCCCCAGCGGCGCTCCCGCGCCGGGGCCAGATCCTCGTTGTAGAGATTGGGCGAAGGATTCGTGACTTGCATGATGTTCCCACTGTCCTTTGTCGCGCGGCAGGCCGCCGGCAGATGCTAGACCCAAAGCGCCGTTCTCAAACGGAAATTCGCGCGGGCGTCCGCATGACCAGGCAACTGGTGCAAAATTCGCGCAACATTTCGGCGCTAAGCCCCCGGAACGGCGCCTGAGGGAAGGGACATTATGGATTTCGGATTGACGGATGAGCAGGCGGCGATTTTCGGTTTGGCGCGGGATTTCGGCGCGGCCGAGATCGCGCCGCATGCCCGGGCCTGGGAAGAGGCCGGCACCATGCCGCGCGCGCTGTGGCGCCAGGCGGCCGAGCTGGGCCTCGGCGGGGTCTATGTCGGCGAGGACCAGGGCGGCACCGGGCTCTCGCGCCTCGACGCCACGCTGGTCTTCGAGGCGCTGGCCATGGCCTGCCCCTCGGTCGGCTCGTTCCTGTCGATCCACAACATGTGCGGCGGCATGATCGACAAGTTCGGCACCGCCGCGAACCGCGCCCGCTGGCTGCCGCGCCTGTGCAGCATGGAGACGGTGTTCTCCTATTGCCTGACCGAGCCGGGCTCGGGCTCGGACGCCGCGGCGCTGCGCACCCGCGCCGAGCGGGTGCCGGGCGGCTGGAAGCTGAACGGCACCAAGGCCTTCATCTCGGGCGGCGGCTATTCGGATTGCTACCTGGTCATGGTCCGCACCGGCGCGGCCGGGCCCAAGGGCATCTCGACCGTGGTGGTCGAGGCCGGCACGCCGGGCCTCAGCTTCGGCGCGCCCGAGCACAAGATGGGCTGGAAGGCGCAGCCGACCGCCCAGGTACAGTTCGACGATTGCGTCATCCCCGAGGAGAACCTGATCGGCGAGGAGGGCCGCGGCTTCGCCTATGCCATGGCGGGCTTGGACGGCGGGCGGCTGAACATCTCGGCCGGGGCCCTGGGCGGCGCACAGGCGGCGCTGGAGGCGACCCTGCGCTACATGGGCGAGCGGCGCGCCTTCGGCCAGACGCTCGACCAGTTCCAGGCGCTGCAATTCCGCCTGGCCGAGATGGAGACGGCGCTGCAATCCTCGCGCATCCTGCTGCGCCAGGCGGCCTGGAAGCTGGACCGGGCCGAGCCGGATGCCAGCAAGTTCTGCGCCATGGCCAAGCTGCATGTCACCGACCGCGCCTTCGAGGTGGCGAACCAGTGCCTGCAACTGCATGGCGGCTATGGCT
>NZ_SOKV02000043.1:0-23173 GCF_004407025.1 Paracoccus sp. DMF | reverse complement strand
GAAGCTCTGGCCGCGGGTCATGACGCCGACCACGGCCTCGGTCCCGTTCGGAGCGATGCGATAGAGCTTCACCCAGCCCTCGGCGACGATGTGGATGGCCTGGGCAATGTCGCCGTGATGGAACAGCGCCTGCCCGCGCGTCAGCCGCCGGACCCGGGACGCATCCAGGAGCCGCTCGGCCATGCCCGGCGGCAGGCCGGCGAACAACCGCGATTCGCCGGCGATCCGGCGGTGCAGCGGGGTCGGGATCCGGCGCGTCATGGCGGGCCTTTCGGACAGGGGCCGGGGTCGGCCCGCGTTTCGGATGGGCGCGGACCCGGCCGGGCCGCGCCTTGACGGGGGCTGTCCGCCGGGTCACGGTATGGCGCTCAGTCCTCGGGGTCGGCGATCCGGGCCAGCCCCTCGGCGTCGGTGACCATCAGCTTCTGCCGGCCGCCCTCGACCAGGCCGCGGCTTTCCCAGGCCGAAAGCAGCCGCGAGACGGTGTGCAGCGTGGTGCCGGTCATCTCGGCAATGTCCTGGCGCGAGATCGGAAAGTCGATGCGGGTGCCCGCTTCCTCGACGCAGCCGGCCTTTTCGGCCAGGCGCAGCACGGCATGGGCGACGCGGCGCTCGACCTCCTGCGTGGACATTTCGCGCAGGCGGGTATGGGCCTCGTCCAGGCGCTGGCCGATGGCCTGCATGGCGTTCATGGCCAGGCGCGGATGGCCCTCGACCACCGCGTCCCAATCCGTCATCGGCCAGGAGATGACCAGCGAATCCATGGCGGCCTTGGCGGTGCCCGGATAGTCGTTGCGGGTCAGCGCCCGGGCAAAGCCGAACAGGTCGCCGGGATGGACCACGCGCACCATGACCTGCTGGCCGTCCGCCGTGACTTGGCTGACCTTCAGCCGCCCGTGCAGCAGCACGTAGAAGGCCACCGCCTCGGCGCCCTGTTCGAAGACGATCGCGCCTTGCGGAAAGCGCTGCGGCGTCGCCCGCGCCATCAGCCGCGTCAGGGCCGCCGGCTCCATATGGCGAAACAGCGGCAGGTTGCGCACATGGGAAATGTCGATCACCACGGGGTCGCCTCCAGCAAGGGGTCCTCCCCTGAGTGCCGCAAAAGCGGGTGAAAGCAAAGCATCCCCCGTGTCGCAGGCCCCCGTGTCGCAGACCCCCGTGTCGCATCCCCCATGCCGCGTCAGCCCGTTTCGCGCACCAGGCGCAAGCCCAGGTTGGCAGGCGGCACGCCGACCGAGCAGCCGCCCGATTTCGGGTCGCGCACGAAATCGACGATGGCGGCGCGGTGCAGCCCCTCGGCGATATAGATGCCGCAGCTTTCGCTTTCTCGCAGGATGGCGCCCTGATCGTCGATCTCGCCCTGGCGCAGGCAGGTCGAGGTCCATTCCCAGACCGCGCCGCCGATATCGTGGATGCCCAGCGAATTGACGTTCAGCTGCCCGACCGGGCGGATCTCGCGGTCCAGTTCGCGGCTGCGCGCGGATTCGGCGGCATATTCGGCCAGCCACAGCACGGCGGGGTTCGTCGGGTCGCTTTCGACCCCCAGCGCGTCGTCGCGGAACAACTCGGCGGCGGCATGGGCCCATTCGACGTCGGTGGGCAGGCGCCAGGTGGCGCCGGTCCGGTCCGACAGCCAGGCGGCATAAGCCTGGGCGTCATACCAGTTCACGCCCACCACCGGCAGGTCCGGCCGGGCGCCCGGCTGCACCAGCGGCGCGCAGGCGCCGGCCTCGACGCAGGCGTTCCATTGCCGGTTGCTGACCTGGGTCGCCATCACCTCGACCGGCGCCGGCATCGAGACGGTGGCCATCGGCGCATCGACCGGCAGACCCTTGCGCTGCCAATCGCCGTCCAGCCGGTGCTGGAACGGCGCCGGCTCCAGCCGCACCATGGCCGGGATGTCGACCGAGGGCGCCCGGTCAGGCCCGGCCAGGTGCAGGATCCCGGCGACGGCGACGGTGGTGCTGGCGACAAGCAGTTCGGCGAAATGCATGGTGGTATCCCCTGGAAAAGGCGCCCGCCGCGCACGTCCCCCGCGCGGCGGGCCGGACCGGGCTTAGACGCCCGATCCGATCGGGCTGGGAGCGACCACCTGCTTCATCAGGTCGTCGTTCCAGTTCCCCTCGACCACCACATGCGCGGCGGCGCCCAGTTCGAAGGCTTCGATCAGGTTGTGGTTCACATAGGCGTAGACGCCCGGCTGCTCGAAGGTATAGACCATCAGGCCCGCCGTGCCGCCCGGGATGAACCAGGTTTCCAGCCCGCGCTCGGGCGGGTTGTTGAACTTGCCGGTGGCCCAGACATAGTTGCCGTGGCCGCCGATCAGGTGCGGCCGGGTGTCGCGGTTCGCCTGGGAATGGACGAAGGCCACGGTCTCGCCGACCTTCGCCTTCATCGCATTGTCGCCGGTCAGCGCGCCGACGGCGCCGTTGAAGACCACATGCGTCGGCGTCAGGCTGCGCATGACGGCCACGACGTCCTCGTAGCTTTCGCCGGGGGTGTCGTAGCTCTTCCAGTTGCCGGCCTCGTCGCGCGGCACATAGAAGTCCTGCTCGCCGACGTAATAGACCTTGTCATAGGTCACCGCCTCGCCCTCGGGGCCCTTCAGCCCCTCGCGCGGCAGCACCATGATCGCGCCGTTCATGCCCGAGACGACGTGGAAGGCCACCATGCCCGGAGGCGCGCAGTGATAGACGAAGACGCCCGGCTTCGTGGCCTTGAAGCGCAGCACGCATTTCTCGCCCGGGTTCACCTGGGTCAGGCCGCCACCGCCAAGCGCGCCGGTCGCGCTGTGGAAGTCGATGTTGTGCATCAGCTCGTTGGTTTCGGGGTTGATCAGCGTCAGCTCGACGTAATCGCCCTCGTGCACCACCATCAGCGGGCCCGGCACCGTGCCGTTGAAGGTCGAGGCCCAATAGGTCGCGCCGCTGTCGTCGAGCGTGATCTTCTTCTCGCCGATGGTCATCTCGAACTCGACCACCTTGGGGCCGCCGGTCGCGACCTGTTCGTGCTCATGCACGAAGGGCGGATCGACCAGCTTCACCTTCTGGCGCGGCAGGCTGGCGATGTCGGTCGCGGCGGCGGGGGTCAGCACCTCCTTGGTCTCGGCCACCGCCTGGCGGACCTGGGTCATGGCTCCGGCGATGGCCGCGCCGGCCAGGATGGTGCGTCGGCTGATGGAGAGGGAGGTCATGACAGGTTCCTTTCGCTCGTGGCTTGGTGTCGGGACGGTTCTTTGATCCGCCGAGGAAATAGTAACCGAACCGTGAGCCCGCCGTCGTTGAGCCGCATCAAGCAGGATCGGGGAAAACCGCCCCTTGCTTGCGGCAGCGCAAAGAGCGGAACGATTTCCGCGCCGCCGCCGGAACGAACGGCCGATCCGGCCGCGGAGGCCCGCCCTGGTCGAATCAAGACGGCCGCAGCGCGGCTGCGGCCGGGATGCCGGCGGTGGTCTGCTGGGGACGGTCGAAAGGCCGGATCAGGGCGCCGGCGGCTCCATGCGGTCGGGGGACCAGGGCGGCTCCCAGGTCAGCGTGACCTCGACCGCCGCAATGCCGGGCACCGACAGCAGCGCCGCCTGCACGCCCATGCGCAGCATTTCGGTCAGCGGGCAGCCGCGCGTGGTGGTGGTCATGGTGACATGGACGGTGCCCGCCTGCTGCCGCAGGTCATAGATCATGCCCATGGCGATCAGGTCGCGCCCGGTTTCCGGGTCGAGCACGCCGCGCAAGGCCTGCCGCAACTCGGGCAGCCGGTCAGTCATCCTGCGCCCCCGCCCGCACCAGCAGCCGGTAGGCCTGGCCGGAGCTGGCGAAATTCCCCGCCCATTCATGGCCGCGATGCGCCAGTTCGGGGAACAGGAACATCGGCTCGCGGTCCAGAAGCGCGAACAGCACCTCGCCCGGGGCCAGCCGGGTGATTTCCTCCAGGATGCGCACCATCGGCTCGGGCGGCATCAGCCCGGTCAGGTCCAGCTCGCAGACCGCATCGGGCCAGAAGCCGGCGGTCGGGGTCGATCCGGGCGCCATGCCCGCCGCATCGGGAGCGTCGGCGACAGGGGTGAACAGCACCTCCCAGACGCCGTCCGCGCGCTGGCGGTCGCTGAAGCCGAAGCCGCGATTGGCCATGACGGTGAACAGCGGCATCGGCCGGAACGGGGCCAGCAGGCGCAGCGCCTGGCCGGGGGACAGCGCGTCGACGGCGGCCATGATGGCGCCGAACGGGTCGTCGCCGCTTTGCATGATCGGGCGGACGTCGAACTCAAGGGGCTGTGTCATGGTCTGGACTCCGCGCGTTATCGAGGCTGAAGCAGGGGAAGGATCAGGGGCGGCAGGGGGGCGGGGCGTTCCTCGGCCGCCAGATGTGACAGGTGGCGGACCGCGATCAGCTCGCGCACGATCCCCAGCGCGGCAAGGCTCAGCAGCGCGGCCGCAAGCCGAAAGCCGGCGGGGCTGGCGGCCAGCAGCGCCAGGCAGCCGGCCAGCGTGCCGGCGGACCACAGCGCCAGGCAGAGCGTCGCCGCCTTGGCGTCGATCAGCTTTTGCACCATCGGCACCGGCTGGCGCCCGATCCGCGGGGCAAAGACCTGGATCCAGGTCAGGAAGCCGACGATCTTGACCAGCTGCGCCAGGGTCAGCGTGGAGAGCCAGCCGACCAGCGCGGCAAAGACCGCCGCCTCGGCCCAGGGCCCGCCCAGGAACCAGCCCGGCACGGAAAGCGCCATGGCAAGGCCCAGGAAGGCCAGCGCCGCCCGGCTCCACAGCATGTTGACCTCGGGTGCGACGCGGCGTCGGCTGCGCCAGATTCGGGCGATCTCGGCGAGGTAGAGCAGGATCAGGACGGGGATCAGCCCAAGGGCGACGACCGTGGCCCCGTCGGCCGGGCGGCCGGCCAGCACCATCAGGAACGCGGCCAGCAGCACCGCGACAAGCAGGGCGGCGGCGAGGAACACCGCGCCGCGCAGCCGCCCGCCCTGGTCGGGGGCGATCAGGAACATGGCGAAGAGCTTGTAGCTGACCCCGAAGGCCGCCAGGCTCAGCCAGCCGCCGATGCCCAGGAGCATGTGCAGCGGCAGGGCTTGGGACAGGTCCACGGCGGGGTCGCGGCCCGAAAGCGTCAGGACCATCATGGCGCCGCTGAGCCACAGCCCGGCCAGGGCGAGCAGCGCCAGCAGCACCATCCTGACCTCGGCCAGGCGCAGGCTGTCGCGGCTGGACAGCGTGGCGCCGACCATCGCCGCGACCATCGCGAACCCCAGTCCGATCGCTGCCGGTGCGGCCAGAAACAGCGGCTGCAGCGCTTCGCGGCCCTCCAGCACCAGGAAACCCAGCGCCAGCGCCACGGTACCCGCCGACGAGACCAGCAGCGCCGGCAGCGCCAGCATGGGCAGGGCCAGCGGCCGCGCCGCCAGCACCGGCACGAACTGGACCAGCGCGCCCATCATGACTTGGCAAAGCCAGCCAAGCGCAAAGACATGCACCAGGGCCAGGCCGTTGCCGCCGGTCCATGCGCCCGGCCCCGCCACCCCCAGCAGGCCAAGCCCGCAGGCCGCCAGCAGGGCCAGCAGGGCCGAGCCGAACCAGGCCAATGTCCAGCGCGAGAGATGTTTCCCCGGCATCGCCGCCCCTCCGAATTGATCCGGTCACGATACAGGATCCGGGGCGGGCTTCCTTGCTTTTGGTCAAACAGGCCGCGGTTGTGATCGGCTGCCGTGGCTGCGCCGGATGCGGGCGCGCGGTCCGGTTCAGAGGTTCGCCGCCCGTCTGTCACCCGCCGAGCGTTCCGACCGGCACATCCTTGGCCGTGCGGTCGATGACGCAGTCGCGGCCGGGCGAGACCGCCCCTTCGGTGATGCCGAGCGCGGCGAGATCGGCGGGCACGCCCTGGCCGGTCGCGAGCGCGGCCGCGAGCCGGGCCGCGGCGGCGCAGGCCATGACCCCGTTGCCGCCCTGGCCGGCCAGCCAGGTGAAGCGCGCGTCCTGCGGATCGGCGCCGATCACCGGCTCGTGGTCGGGCGCAAAGGTGCGCAGCCCGCCCCATTTATGCGAGATGCGCGGCACCTTCATGGTGGTGAAGGTCTCGATCCGGTCGATGGCGAGCGCGACCTCCAGCTCGTCGGCCTGGGCGTCGCAGGGCACGGTTTGCGCCATGTCCACGGGCGAGACCATGACCCGGCCGGCCTCGGGCTTGAAATAGAAGGTCTCGGCCAGGTCGAAGGTCATCGGCCAGCGGTGCAGGTTGCTGCCGGCCGCCGCGTCGAAGGTGACGGCGGTGCGGCGGAAGGGCAGGACGTTGCGATGACCGAGGCCGGCCATGCCTGCCACCTGCTGGGCCCAGCCGCCGGCCGCGTTGACGATGGTGCCGCCCTGGAACGCGCCCGCGGTCGTGTCGACCTGCCAGCCGCCCGCGTCGCGGCGGATCGCGGTGACGCGGGCGCCGGTCGCGATCACGCCGCCCGCCGCGCGGATACCGCGCCGATAGCCCATCATCAGCTCGTTGGTGTCGATGTCCTTGCAGTCGGGCTCATGCATGGCGGCGGCGAATGTCTCGGGCCGCAGCACCTCGCACCAGCGCAGCGCATCGGCGGCCGGGACCAGCTCGACGCGCGCGCCGCGCGCCACCAGAGCGTCATATTGCGCCTGAAGCAGCCCGGTCTCATGCGCCTGGGCCAGGAACAGCGCGCCCCGGTCGGTCAGCAGCGGCGCGGTGGCAAAGCCCTCGGGCGGGTTTTCCAGGAAGCCGCGGCTGGCGCTGACCAGCCGGCTCCAGATCGGGGTGCCGTAGTTTTCGGTCATGACGGCGGCAGAGCGGCCGGTCGCGTGATAGCCAAGCGCGCTCTCCTGCTCCAGCACGATCACGCTGCCATGCGGCAACAGCTCATAGGCCACCGAGACGCCGGCGATGCCGCCGCCGATGACGATGAAATCCGCGATCCCGGGCATGACCTTCTCCTGTATCCTGCGTTGTCTGCCTGTCTTCTACAGGGATGCCGCGGCGTTTTTAACACAGCGCGCGCCGTTTTCGGCTGATGCCGTCGCGCCTGCGCGCCAGGGCTGGCCGATCACGGGGCACCGGATGCAAACGCAGGGTTTCAGTTGATATTTATCAGTCTCGCGCTAGGCTTTCGGGCACAGGGACAAATCCGGAAGGGACAGAGCATGAGCAAACGCGACGACCTGATCGCCAAATATGCCGCCGATCTGAAGGACAAGCTGGGCGTTTCGGCCGATGCCGATCTGCTGGCCAAGGTGGTGATCGGCTGCGGCCCCTCGATCTATGACGCCGATGCCGAGACCGTGGCGGCTTCGGACAAGTCGGAACTGGAGCGCATCAAGGCCAATTACCTGGTCAAGAAGCTGGGCCTGCCCGACGGACCCGAGCTGATGGCGGCGATCCAGGACGTGGTGGCGCAATACGGCAGTTCCAACCGCAACAAATATCGCGCGGTGATCTATTACATGCTGTGCACGCATTTCGGCAAACAGGCCGCCTATGCCTGATCCGGGCGCCTGACCGCGACACAAGGCCGCAGATCACGCGCATTTGACCCCGCGCGCCGGTGCGGCGCGAACGGGGCGCACCGCGTGGGCGCTCGCGTTCAGTCCAGCATGCGCTTGATCGCCGCGACCTGCTCGGCGCTGGCGGCCAGCACGTCGCCGGCCAGCGCCTCGGCCTCGGCCAGCAGGGCCTCGGGGGCGACGAGCCGGTCGACCAGTCCCCAGGCCAGCGCCTCGTCGGCCGGGATCTTCTGCCCGGCCATCAGGATCATGCGGGCCCGCGACGGGCCGATCAGCGCGCGCAGCCGCACCGGGTCGCTGGGCTGGGGCAGGAAGCCCAAGCGCATGACGGGATAGAAGAATTTCGCATCCGGCACCGCCAGCCGCAGGTCGCAGGCCAGCACCATGCCCATGGCGCCGCCGGCCACGGTGCCGTTCAGCGCCGCGATGGTCAGGCAGGGCATCGCGGCGATGCGGGACGACAGCCGCTCCCATTCCGGCGACAGCGCGAGGCCGGCGCGCGCGGCCTCGAGATCGGCGCCGGCCGAGAACACCTTGCCGGCGCCGGTCAGGATCACCGCGCGCAGGCCCGGCTCGGCGGCCAGCGCCTCGAAACCCTCGGTCAGCGCCGCCAGCATTTCGGCGGTCAGCGAATTGGCCTTGTCGGGCCGCGCGATGGTGATGCGGCCGATTCCGGCTGCGAATTCCCTTGCGATCATCAATCCCTCCTTGGAGCCGCCCGCCGGCTGTGGCAAAACCCCGCAGACGTTTCTTATGCATACTCGCCGGAAGGTAATGACATGAACCTGCGACTGACAAGCTCTGCGCTGGCACTGGCCGCGATGACCGCGCCGGCTTTCGCCGATGTGACCCCGGACCAGGTCTGGCAGTCCTGGCTCGATTACTACCAGTCGATGGGCTATTCCGTCACCCCCGGCAAGCAGGACACCGCCGGCGAGACGCTGACGCTTTCGGATGTCGAATTCATCGGCGGCCCCGAGGATGGCCGCGTCAGCATGACCGTGCCGCAGATCGCGCTGACCGGCGACGACGGCAAGGTCACCACGGTTTTCGCCGACACGATGACCGGGCTTGCGACCGGCAAGACCGAGGCCGGCGAGGCCTATGAGGTGCCCTTTGCCGTCGCCATGCCGGGCAACAAGATCGTGACCTCGGGTGCGGCCGAGGACATGACGCATGAATTCGACTATCCGCGGATCGACCTGACGCTGACCACGATGAAATCGGGCGACAAGGAAAAGCCGCTGCCGATCAAGCTGGGCCTGGCCGATTCCACCGGCACCTTCCATGTCGTCGCCGGCGCGCCGGCGAAATACGACTATGCGATGAAATCCAGCCAGATCACCTTCAGCGGCGACATCCCCGAGTCCGAGGGCGAGAAGGTCAAGTTCGACGGCACGCTGGACGGGGCCGAGATCTCGGGCGAGATGGCGCTGCCGCAGGGCGCGAAGCCGGAAGAGGACATGAACGCCGCGCTGAAGGCCGGGCTTGCCATGAGCGGCACCGTGAAGGCCGGCGCGCTGGCCGCCAGCTTCGACTTCGCCGGCACCAGTGACGAGGGCCAGCCGCAGACCGGCGCCGGCAAATACGACGGCCAGGGCTTCGACCTGAGCTTCGCGCTGTCGCGGGACGGCATGTCCTACCAAGCCGGCTCGGACGCGGGCCGTTTCGAGCTGACCACAAGCGACGTGCCCTTCCCGATCAACTATGCCATCGAAAGCGGCAGCTTCGACATGCAGATGCCGGTGATGCAGTCGGACGAGGCGCAGCCGTTCAAGTTCGCCTATTCGCTGGCCGGGCTGACGCTGGGCGATGCGATCTGGAACCTGTTCGACGCCCAGGGCCAGCTGCCGCGCGACCCGGCTTCGCTGGATGTGGACGTGACCGGCACCGCCAAGGTGACCAAGGATCTGTTCGACCAGACCGCCGCGGATGACGCCGCAGCCGATGACGCGACCGCCCCGGCCGACGCGACCGACGACGCCACCGCCGAGGGCATGGCGGATGCCGCCCCCGCCGACGATGCCGAGGCCACGGCCGAGGCTGATGCCGAAGCGGATGCCGCGGCCGACCAGCCCTTCGCTCCGGTCGACCTGGCGATCAACCAGTTCGCGCTGAACGCGCTGGGCGCCAAGGTCACCGCCGAGGGTGCGCTGAAGGCGCCGGAAAACGGCGACATGACCGCGCCCATCGGCCAGATCGACGCCCATGCCGAGGGGCTGAACGGGCTGATCGACAAGCTGGGCAGCATGGGCCTGATCCCCGAGGACCAGATCATGGGCTATCGCATGATGCTCGCCATGTTCGCCAAGCCCGAGGCCGAGGGCGAGGACAAGCTGGTCAGCAAGGTCGAGTTCAAGGAAGGCGGCTCGATCTTCGTCAACGGCCAGCAGATGAAGTAAGCGGCGGCGCGGCGCTTGCGGCCGCGTCTCGGGACGGAATTGCGGGGGCCGGACAAGTCGTCCCGGCCCCCGGCACATATGAAGGGTGAACGCATGTGCGAATTCTCGCAGCTTCAGGCGCTGACCGACCGGCTGCTCTCGGCCGCCCGGCAGGCCGGCGCCGACCAGGCCGATGCCGTGGCGCTGGAGGCGGCGGCGGTTTCGGTCGACGTGCGCGGCGGCCGGCTGGAACATGCCGAGCGCGCCGAAGGCGTCGAGATCGGGCTGCGCGTGCTGATCGGCGGACGGCAGGCCTGCGTCTCGGCCTCGGACCGGTCCGAGCGGACCATTGCCGAGATGGCGGCCCGCGCCGTCGCCATGGCGCGCGAGGCGCCGGTCGACGACACCCTGGGCCTGGCCGAGCCCGGCCAGCTGACCCGCGACACCGACAGCAGCCGGCTGGAACTCTTCGACCCCGGCCCCGAGCCCAGCCCCGAGCTGCTGCAGGATCTGGCGCTGCGCGCCGAGGCCGCCGCGCTGGCGGTCGAGGGCGTGTCGCAGATCGAATCCGCCAGCGCCAACCATTCGCGGCGGCGGATGTGGATTTCCGGCTCGAACGGCTTCTCCGCCGGCTACGGCCGCAGCGGCCACGGGCTTTCCGCCGTGGTCATCACCGGCGAGGGCCTGGGGATGGAGCGCGACTGGGCCGGGGAAAGCCGGGTCCATGCCGCCGACATGCCCGCGCCCGAAGAGATCGGCCGGCTCGCGGCCGAGCGCACGGTGGCGCGGCGCGGCGCGCGCAAACCGCCGACCGGCGCCTTCCCGATCCTTTATGACGAGCGGGTGGCGGGCGGGCTGATCGGCCATCTGGTCGGCGCCGCGAACGGGGCCGCCATCGCCCGCGGTGGCAGCTGGCTGCGCGATGCCCTGGGCGAGCAGGTGCTGCCCAAGGGCTTCGACCTGCTGGAGAACCCGCATCTGCCGCGCCACGGCAGCTCGCGCGTCTTCGATGCCGAGGGGCTGGCCACCGCGCCGCGCCTGCTGGTCAAGGACGGCGTGTTGCAGGGCTGGACGCTGGACCTGGCGACGGGGCGCAAGCTCGGGATGCCCTCGACCGCCAATGCCATGCGCGGCGCTGGCAGCCCGCCTTCGCCCGGGGTCACGAATCTGGAGCTGGCGCCGGGCGACCAGACCCGCGACGCGCTGATCCGCGAGATGGGGCGGGGACTGCTGGTGACGTCGATGCTGGGCGCCTCGATCAACGGCACCACCGGGGATTATTCGCGCGGCGCCGGCGGCTTCTGGGTCGAGAATGGCGAGATCGCCTATCCGGTCAACGAATGCACCATCGCCGGCAACCTGCGCGACATGCTGTTGCGGCTGACGGCGGCGAGTGACCTGCCGGACTGGCGCGGCATGCGGGTGCCCAGCCTGCTGGTCGAAGGCATGACCCTTGCCGGCGCGTGATCTGGCGCTGCTGGAGCAGGCCGCGGTCGAGGCCGGCGAGATCGCGCTGCGCTTCTGGCGGCAGGCGCCGCAGGTCTGGGACAAGCCCGGGGGCGCCGGCCCGGTGACCGAGGCCGACCTGGCCGTCAACACCCACCTGGAAGCCGTGCTGCGCAAGGCGCGACCGGATTACGGCTGGCTCAGCGAGGAAAGCGCCGATACGCCCGAGCGGCTGGCGGCCGAGCATTGCTTCATCGTCGATCCGATCGACGGCACCCGCGCCTTCATCGACGGGCAGCAGGGCTTTTCGGTCTCGCTGGCCGTGGCGCGGGCCGGGCGTGTGGTGGCGGGCGTGGTGCATCTGCCGGCGATGGGCGTGACCTATGCCGCGGCCGAGGGCGGCCCGGCCCTGCGCGACGGCCGGCCGATCGCGGCCTCGAGCCACGGTTTTCAGGACGCGCGGGTGCTGACCGGCAAGCCCGGCCTCGACCCCCGGCACTGGCGCGGCGTGGCGCCGCCGCTGCGCCGGGTGTTCCGGCCCTCGCTTGCCTGGCGCTTCTGCCTGGTCGCGGACGGGCAGTTCGACGCGACGCTTTCGGTGCGGCCGGCCTGGGAATGGGACGTGGCCGCCGGCAGCCTGATCGCCGCGCGTGCGGGCTGTCAGGTCAGCGACCTGGCCGGGGCGCCGATGCGCTTCAACACGCCCCAGGCCCTGACGCCGGGGCTGGTGGTGGCCGGGCCGGCGCTGCATGGCGCGATGCTGCGGGCGATGACGCCGTTTGCCGCGTCGGGCGAGCCAACTTGATGCCATGCCGCGTCGCGGCTAAGAAGAGGGCAAGGGCCTGACGGCCTTATCCCGCAGATAGGGCCAGTCATGAGCCGCCTTCCCCCCGCAGCCCGCGACCGGCTGGCCGACGAGATCACCTTCCAGCCCGCCAATGCCGAGGCCCGGCTGCTGCGCGAGGCGCTGGGCCGCTATGCGACCGGCGTCACCGTCGTCACCACCGCCGGTTCGCTGGGGCCGGTGGGCATGACCGTGAACAGTTTCGCCAGCGTCTCGCTGGAGCCGCCGCTGGTGATGTGGTGCCCGGCGCGGGCCTCGACCCGGCACGATGTCTTCGCGCAGGCGGCGCATTGGTCGGTGCATGTGCTGGGCTCGGAGCAGCTGGAAACCTGCCTGCGCTTCACCAAGGGCGGGCGGCAGTTCCAGGGGCTGGAGCCGGTGCTGACGCCCGAGGGCGTGCCGGTGATGCCGGGGGTCGCGGCACGTTTCGATTGCGCCGGCCATGCCGCGCATGAGGCGGGCGACCATTCCGTGCTGATCGGCCGGGTGTTGCGGGTGACGGTGGCGGGGCCGGGCGACCATCCGCTGGTCTTTGCCGCAGGGCGTTTCGGGCAGTTCGAGCCCGACCAAGGCGGTTGAGGCGCAAGGGGGCTCTGCCCCCACGTCTTGCGCGCCCCTCGATGGGGCACGCAAGACGTTCCCCCGGAGTATTTTCGAAACGGTGAAGGCGATCAGCTGCCTTCCAGCGGCGGCAGCGGCTGCGAGAAGATATCGTCGATGCGGGGCACCGGCGCGCTGCTGGTGCGGATCGACCGGCCCGGGCCCGAGAGCGTGGCGATCTGGCCGGCCAGCTGCGCGATGGCCTGGGATTGCGCGCGGGCGACGGCGGCTGGGCCTGCATCGGCCAGGGGGATGCTGATGTCGAAGCTGCGCGCCTGGTTGGCGCCGCCGGCGGTGGCATCACCGACGAAATAGCGGCCCGACAGGCGATAGCTGCCGTCGGCCAGGGCCAGCGCCTTTTCCACCCGCACCTCCAGCGTGCGGCGCGGCGGTTCCGACAGCGGCCAGGGTTCGGCGATCACCGTCGCGCCCGACAGGTCCGAGATCGTCCGCGCCAGCGTCAGCGTGAAGGCGCGCTGCGGATCGTCGGCCCAGAGCTGTTTCGTGTTCGAGCGCACCGCGCCGTCCGCCGTCTGCCAGCTGACCTCGTCGCTCGCGGCATATTCCGGCAGCGACACGTCCTTGAGTTCCGCTGTGCCCAGCCGATCGGCCACGCGCTGGCCGCTGTCGGGCGGGTCGATCAGGTAGCGGGCGGTCTTTTCGCCGTTCGAGCAGGCGGTTAGGGCGAGGCAGGCGGCGGCGGCAAGGATCAGGCGCATCTTATCGTCCCAGGATGAAGGCTTGCGGGTTGCGCTCGATGGTGCGCGCAAGGCTGCCGAAGGCATTGGCGGCGCGGCGCATCTCGCGCATCAGGTTGATGGTCTCGGTGTTGAAGCTCGAGCGGTCGCCATAGGCCGCCAGCACCGCGTCGGCGCGCGCCGCCAGCGTTTCGAGCCGGGCCGAGAGCTGCGGCAGGCGCTTGGCCGCGTCCGAGACATCCTGCGCCGCCGTGCTGGCCGAGGCCAGCGCCGTGTTCAGGCTGCCCGCCGCATTGCCGTCGCGCAGGTCGTTCAGAAGGCCGGTGGCGGATTTCAGCGTCTCGGACAGGTTCTTCGGCAGCTGCTCGGCATCCTCGGTGCCCAGAAGCGCGCGGACGTCCCGGAGGATGCCCTCGGCCTCGGTGCCGATGGCGGCGAAGTCCACCGCCTCGATCTTGGCGGCGGCGGCGTCGATCTGATCGACCATCTGCGGCACATCGGCGGCGGCGAGCTTGACCGCCTCGGCCGCGGCCTGGGCCTCGTCCACCATGCCGCGGATCTGGGTCAGGGCGCCGGATTCGCGCAGCTCGGCGGTGGCGCTCCTGATCTCATCGGCGGCGGAGCCGGCGTTCTCCAGCGTGCCGCGCAGCGCGGCGGGGATGGCGCGGGTGTCCTCGCTGCTGGCGATGGCGGTGACCGAGTTCATCATGTCGCTGGCGGATTTCAGCACCTCCTCGATCGGCAGGTTGCCGACCCGGGCCAGGAAGCCCTGCGCCGTGCCGGTGAAATCCGAGATGTCGCCCGGCGCCGAGGGGATGACCGGGTTCGGCTGCGCGTCGCGGTCCAGCTCCGCCGGCGCGGCGTCGGGCAGCGCGACCAGCTCGACCTCCAGCGAGGTGCCGAAGAAGCCGGCGCTGGCCAGGCGGGCGCGCAGGCCCTGGCGCACCTGGCCGTCGATGAAGTCCAGCGCCTGTTCGGGCGTCGCGCCCGCCGGCAGGCCCAGGCGCTCGGGGGTCAGGGCCAGCGTCACCTCCTGTTCCACATGGTCCTGGCCCTGGTCGTCCTTGACCGTGCGCGCCGCGAAGCTGGTGACGCGGCCGACGGTCAGGCCCATGAACTGCACATTCGCCCCGGTTTCCAGCCCGCTGACCGATTCATCGACCAGCATGGTCAGCCGCAGCGCCTGGCCCTGGTCGTCGAAGAGATTGGCCTCGGCCGAGGCCTGGTCGGGCTGCAACGAAAAGACATGGCCGTCCTCGACCGGTGCGCCGCCCGAGTTCAGCGTGGCGAACTCCGCCCCGCCCTGCAGCACCGAGGCCAGCGAGTTCACGTTCAGCGACAGCCCCTGCGCCCCCAGCGAGACCGAGAAGCCCGAGGTGTCCCAGAACACCGTCCGCGTGGTCAGGAGCTTGTCATAGGGCGCGGCGATGAAGACATCGGTCAGCACGCCCTCGTCGTTCTCGGCCAGGCGCAGGTTCTGCATCTGCCCGACCGGCAGGCCGCGGAACAGCACCGGCGCGCCCTCGGTCATCCCGCGCGAGCGCTCGGCCGAAAGCACGATCCAGGTGCCCTTTTCGCCGAAGCTGGTCAGCGGCGGCTTGTCGAGGCCCTTGAACGCGGTCTGCGGCTGGTCGACCTTGTCGTCCCAGTAGCCCTCGACGAAAGAGCCGGTCAGCACGGTGTCGAGCCGCGAGATGCCCTGCGCCGAGACCTGCGGCCGCACGATCCAGAACTGCGCGTCCTTGTCGATATAGGGCGCCAGATCCTTGTCGACCCGCATCTCGACCTTGACCTGTTGCAGGTCTTCGGTGAAGCGCACGGATTCGACCTTGCCCACGGTGATCTCGCGGAATTTCAGCGCGGTTTCGCCGGGGGTGATGCCGGTCGCGTCCTTGAAGGCGACCGAGATCAGCGTGCCGCGGCCGGCGATCATGTTCCAGCCGACGCCCAGGGTGACGACCAGCGCGATGATCGGCACCAGCCAGATCAGCGGCAGCCCGGCCCGGACCGCGCGGGCGGCGGGCTTGCGGGCAGGTTCGGCGGGTTTCAGGGGGGCATCCTTGGGCGGCGGCGTATCCGTCATTCCGGGTCCTTGCGGCTGCGCAGCGGCAGGCCGCGCCAGATCAGTCGAGGGTCGAAGCTTTGCGCGGAAAGCATGGTGAAGGCAACCGACAGTGCGAAGGACACCGCCGCCGGCCCGGGATGGATCGAGGCGACGAAGCCCAGCTGCACCAGGGCCGACAGGATCGCGACCACGAAGACGTCGATCATCGACCAGCGGCCGATGAATTCGACGATCTCGTAGAGCACCAGCCGCTTGTGCGCCTGCCTGACCGTCGCCGGCCGGCCCGCGACCAGCGCCAGCCAGCTGATGGCGATGAACTTGCCCAGCGGCACCACGATCGAGGCGACGAAGATCACCGCCGCGACCCAGTAGTTGCCATAATGGATCAGCTCGACCACGCCGCCCAGGATGGTCGATTCGCTGCTGCCCCTGAGCCCGCCGAAGACCGAGGTCTTGAGCATCGGGAACAGGTTCGCCGGGACATAGAAGATCAGTCCCGCGGCCAGCCAGGCCCAAACCGCGTTTAGGCAGCGCCGGTCGGGCGGCACCAGCGCGCCGCCGCAGCGGGCGCAAATGGTCTCGGATTCCGGCCAGACCCGGCCGCAGCCGCGGCAGCCGGCCAGCCCGGCGCGATGCGCGGTCATCACCGGGGCATGCTGGTCCCGGCCCGGGGTCACGCGCGATGCTCCGGCACGATCTCGCGCCCGTCGGTCAGCAGGCCCGCGTCCTCGATCGCGTCCCAGATCGTGGCGGCGCTGGTGAAGGCATTGCTGGCGGCATTGACCAGGATCAGCGCGCAGAACGCCCAGAAGGCCGGGCCGAAGCTGATATTGGCCAGGCCCCCGACCTTGATCAGCGCGACGGCGGTGCCGATGACGAAGATCTCGGCCATGGACCAGGGTCGCAGCGCCTCGGACAGGCGAAAGGCGGGGACGGCATGGGCAAAGGGCCGGCGGTTCCGGCTGAGCGGCAAGAGCGTATAGACCAGCAGCACCGCCCGCAGCACCGGTAGCCCGACGATCGAGCCCAGCAGCGCCACGGTCAGCGGCATCAGCGCGCCATGCGAAAACGCCAGCGCCACCCCGAAGAGCGAGGTCTGGTTGCCGAAGCCCATGCGCGAGATTTCCAGGAAGGGAAAGAACACCGCCCCCACCATCAGCACCAGCGAGGTAAAGGACAGCGCGATGATCCGGGTGAAGGCACCGGCACGCGGGCTGGCCAGCACGGTGTTGCAGCGCACGCAGCGCGCGGTCTCGCCAGGTTCCAGCTCGCGCTCGACATGCAGCGCATCGCAGCGCGGGCAGGCGATCAGCCCGGCGCCGGTGGTCAGGTCATATGCGCCCTCGGTCAACATCCGGCCAGAATATCGGGGCGGGGGGCCGGCGCAAGATGCAGCGTCCGATTCGCCTTGTAGAAGAGTTGAAGGCGCAGGCAGCCTGCCGAGGCGGGACAGCTCGGCAGCCTTGAAAATCTTTTTGTTTCGAGCGGGTTGTTCAATTTGCCGCCGCGACCGGAATGACTCCAGAGGCGGGAAATGCGGCGCATTTGAGCCGTTAACTGGATATTAGCGCGCCGTGCATAGACCTTGGGGCAGGACACAGGAAAGGTATGGCCATGGCCGGCAACGGGGGCGGCGCCCCGATCATCATCAAGCGGGTGCAGGGCGGGGGCGAAGCCGGTCATCACGGCGGCGCCTGGAAAGTCGCCTATGCGGATTTCGTGACCGCGATGATGGCCTTCTTCCTGCTGATGTGGCTTCTGAATGCCACCACGGAAAAGCAGCGCCAGGGCCTGGCGGATTACTTCAACCCGACCATCGTGCAGTCGCCGGCCAGCGGCAGCGACGGTCCCTTTGGCGGCGAGGTGCAGGATTCCGACACCAACAGCGGCAAGGGCGCCGGCGCCTCGCGCGACCAGCTGATGGCCCAGGCGCGCGAGGGGCAGCAGGCCGGCTTCGAAGAAGTGGCCCGCAGCATCCAGAACCAGCTGACCGGCAGCGGCGCCGAATCGATGCAGAAGGTCAACCTCCTGCGCCATGTCGTCACCCGCATGACCGACGAGGGGCTGGTGATCGAGCTGACCGACCTGATGGACGAGCCGCTGTTCGTCGGCGACAGCGCCCAGCCCACCCCGGCGATGAAGGAACTGGCCGAGGTGCTGTCCAGCGTGCTGCAGCGGGTGAAGAACGAGATCGCGCTGACCGGCCATGTGCGCGCCTATCCCGAGATGCTGATCCAGTCGCCGGTCTGGGCGCTTTCCGATGCCCGCGCCCACGCGCTGCGCAACCTGCTCGAGGGGACCGGCTTCGACAGCACCCGCATCCAGCGCGTGACCGCCTATGCCGACCGCCGCAACCGCTCGGTCAACCCGATGGATCCGAACAACAACCGGATCGAAGTGATTTTACTCAGATGACCGCCGCCGGCCGGAGCGCATTAGGGCCCTGTTAATCCCTCTCCGGCAGAATTCCCAGGAACGACTCAGACAGGATGACTGCAGAATGTCCATCTCTTCCGCCCTCAGCGCCGGGGTTTCCGGCCTGGCCGCCAACTCGACCCGGCTGGCCAATATCTCGGACAATATCGCGAACTCGGGCACCTACGGCTACAAGCGCGTGGATACCGAATTCGAAAGCATGGTGATCAACCAGGGCCGGGGCGGTGGTCTTTACACCGCCGGCGGCGTGCGCGCCGCCACCTCGCGCGACGTCAATCAGCGCGGCAACCTGGTCACCACCTCGAACGCGCTGGACATCGCCATCACCGGCCGCGGCATGCTGCCGGTCGTCACCTCCTCCGCGGTGGCCTCGGGCTACAGCACGCCGCGCGACCTGATGATGACCACCACCGGCTCGTTCGACACGGACGACCAGGGTTATCTGCGCACCAACTCCGGCCTGGTGCTGATGGGCTGGCCGGCGAATGCCGATGGCACGATCCCGGCGCAGCCGCGCGATTCCGCGACCGGGCTGCAACCGATCCGCATCGACGGCAGCCAGACCGCCGCCGATCCCACCACGCGCATCACCTTGGGCATCAACCTGCCGGCCGATGCTGCGGTCGGCGGCGCCACGGGCGACGCGCAGGAAATGAATGTCGAATATTTCGGCAATCTCGGCAATTCCGAACAGATGGCCTTCACCTTCACCCCGGACGTTTCGGGCACGACGGGCAGCCGGTCGAACAGCTGGACGATGGAGGTGCGCGATTCCGCGATCATCGACGACGCGGCGACGGCTGCGGATGAATCGCTCATCGGCAGCTATACGCTGGAATTCGACAGCAGCGCGACCACTGGCGGCCGGCTGATGAACGTCACCACCGGCTCGGGCGGCGCCTTTGATCCGGCCACCGGCACGCTGACCGTGACCGGTGCGAACGGTCCCATGACCATCGACCTCGGCCGCTACGGCGCCAGCCAGGGCATCACGCAGCTGGCTTCGGATTTCTCCCCGGCCAATGCGACCAAGAACGGGTCTCCGGTCGGCAGCCTGACCGCGCTTGAAATCGACGAGAACGGCTATATTCGCGCGACCTATGACACAGGCTTCACCCGCACCCTTTATCAGGTGCCGGTGGTCGACGTGCCGAACCCGAATGGCCTGATCGCGCTGGACAACCAGACCTACAAGGTTTCCCCCGATTCGGGCGCCTTCTACCTGTGGAACTCGGGCGACGGTCCGACCGGAGAGATCGCCGGCTACGCGCGCGAGGCATCGACGACCGACGTGGCAGCCGAGTTGACCGACCTTATCCAGACCCAGCGCGCCTATACGTCGAATGCGAAGGTCATCCAGACGGTCGACGAAATGTTGCAGGAAACCGCCAACCTGAAACGCTGATAACGTCACCCGGGGCAAGAAGGGCTTGCCCCGGCGCACCGCCAATCGGAGCTGTTGCATGAGTATTTCGTCCGCAATTTCCAATGCCGTCTCGGGCCTGACCGCCGCCTCGCGGGGCACCGAGCTGGTGTCCTCCAACATCGCGAACGCACTCACGCCCGGCTATGCGCGGCGCGAACTCGAGCTTTCGTCCCGTCCGTCCGAGCGTGGTGGCGGCGTCAACGTGGCAGGCGTCGATCGCATCCTGAACGCCGGGCTGCTCGCCGACAGCCGCCTTACGCAAGCCGACGTCGGTGCATCGGTAACGACATCGGCCTTTCATGTCGCAATGGAGCAACTGTTTGGAACCGGCCAGGAGGCGTCCTCCCTGGGTCAGATGCTGACGGCCTTTGAATCCGCCCTGACGAGCGCGGCCGCTCGTCCCGACAACGAGACGCAGCTGGGCAATGTGCTGACGGCCGCCACCGGCCTGGCCGACAAGCTGAACACCATGTCCGATAGCATCCAGGCTGAGCGCACGGCGGCAGACAGTGCCATCAGCAAGGATGTCGCGCGCCTCAATGCGGCGCTTGAGCAGGTCGCCGTGCTCAACAAGCAGATCGTCAGCCTTTCGGCGCAGGGCAAGGATGCATCTTCCCTTGTGGACACCCGGCAGGCTGTGATCGACGGGATCGCGGATATCGTGCCTGTCAAGGAAGTGCCTCGGGAAAATGGCCGCATCGCGCTTTTCACCGTCGGCGGCGCCATCCTGCTTGACGGCACCGCGCCCGCGAGCATCAGCTTTGAAAGCGCCGGGAACATTACTCCGCAAATGTCCCTGGCCAATGGCGCGCTGGCAAGGCTGACGTTCAATGGCAAGGAACTGAGCGCCGGGCAGATGGACATGTTCAGCGGCGGGACCATCAGTGCCAATTTCGCCATCCGGGATGAGGTGGCGCCCGAATATCAGCAGCAGATCGATGGGTTCGCGCGCGAAATCTATGACAGATTGGCCGATCCCGCGGTCGATCCGTCTCTGAATGCCGGCGGGCCCGGCATCTTCACGGATGCGCAAGGTGCCCTGGATCCTGCCGATGAAACCGGCTTTGCCGGTCGCATCTCGGTAACCACGCTGATCGATCCCGCAGCTGGCGGCGATTTATGGCGCGTCCGTGCCGGCGTGAGCGCCGCAAACTCTGGAGATTCCGGGGAAAGCGGCCTGCTGGGCCGCCAGAGCTCTGCTCTTTCGACAGCGCGGCTGCCCGCCTCGGGAAACCTGACTCAACAATCGCGAAGCCTGCAGAGCCTCGCCGCGCATCTTTCGTCCTTTGCCTCCACCAATCGAATTCAGGCCGAGGCCACCGCGTTGCAGGACAGCGCGCATCAGAACAGTCTGAAAACAGCCTTGTTGGCGGACGGCGTGGATACCGACAAGGAGATGGAAAGTCTCCTGGCGCTGGAGCGAGCCTATTCCGCCAATGCGAAGGTCTTTCAGACCGCAAACGACATGCTTGATGCTATTCTGAGGTTGACATGACATCCTTCAACTCGATCGGTGATCTTTCGCGCACCTTCCAGCTTCGCCTTGGTCAGAGTTCGCTGAAAAGTCGGCTTGATCAGCTGACCCAGGAAATGATGACGGGCATCAAGACGGATGTCCCCAAAGCGCTGGGCGGAGATCTGCACAAGATCTCGCATATCGAGGGGCGGCTGGCCATGCTGAGTTCCTTTCAGCTGAATGCCTCCGAGGCTCAAGCGCAGTTTCAAGCCATGCAGACTGCGCTGGAAAGCATCAAGGACACCGTGGACGATCTTGGACCAAGCCTGCTCACTCAGGCCGGAGGCTCGGACGAGAACCAACTTCGGTCACAACTTGGTGGCATCGAGCAGAACTTCCGCTCGATGTTCAGCACCTTGAATACCAATGTCGCAGGGCGCTACCTGTTTTCCGGATCCCGTTCCGATACGGCGCCGCTCGGCAGCTTTGATGACATGATGACTGCTTTGGGCACGGCAGTCTCTGGCGCCACGACGGCCTCGGATATCGCAGCGCGCATTGACGCTTGGTTCGATGCTCCGGCCGGTGCAGGCGGCTTCCTGGATACCACATTCCAGGGCAGCGACAGCGGCAGCACCTCTCTGGCCGTATCCCCCGACAGCCAGGTCAGCATGAGTTTGACCGCAAACTCTTCGACATTGCGCGATACGCTGAAGGGCATGGCCATCATGGCATATGCTTCGGAAGCCGGCACGGGCGTCGACGGGGCGACGCTGCGTGATCTGTTTACCGAAGCAGGTTCACGGCTGGTGAAAGGAAGCACCGGATTGATCAGCGCCGCTGCCGATCTTGGTCAAAGGCAGGCCGTCGTCACGCAAGCGCAGACCCGAAATGGCGCCGAGGTCACGGCGCTGACTGTCGCCCGATCAAACCTGATAAATGCCGATCCTTACGAGACGGCCACGGCCCTCGAGGAAGTGGAAGCCAAGATCGAAAGCCTATATGCGCTTACCGCGCGTCTCTCGCGTCTCAATCTGACTGATTACCTGTCATGAGATTTCTTTTCATCCTTCTGGCGGCCCTTGGCTTTGCACAAATCGCAGTCGCTGCGCCTGTCCGTATCAAGGATCTCGCGAATGTGGACGGGGTGCGGGGAAATGACCTCGTGGGCTACGGCCTGGTCGTCGGCCTCAATGGTTCGGGCGACAGCCTGCGGAACGCGCCTTTCACAGAAGAGATCATGGCCGGATTGCTCGAGCGTTTGGGAGTCAACGTCACCGACGAAGCGTTCCGACCAAAGAACGTTGCGGCGGTGATTGTCACAGCTGCGCTGCCGCCTTTCGCGCGCGCAGGCTCCCAGATCGATGTCAATGTGGCGGCTATTGGTGATGCAAAGAGCCTGCTTGGCGGCACTCTGGTGATGACGCCGCTGAATGCGGCCGACGGTGAAATCTATGCTGTCGCCCAAGGAGCCGTTCTGGCCGCCGGCGCAGAGGCTTCCGGAGCGGCTGCTTCGGTCGTCCAAGGCGTTCCCACAACAGGCACGATACCCTCGGGCGGAAGGGTGGAGAGAGAGGTGGCTTTCGACTTTTCGCAAATGACCAATTTGCGGTTGGCCCTGCGAAATCCGGATTTTACAACGGCTGCACGTGTAGAGGCCGCAATAAATCGCAAGCTTGGCCGCGGACTGGCAGAGCTTGTCGATTCTGGAACTATTTCCATCAACTCCACCGTCCTGGGCAATGTCAATCCCGCGCGCCTTATGGGCCAGATCGAGAATATTACCGTGGAACCGGAAGCTGCGGCCAGGGTCGTTATCGATCACAAGTCGGGAACCATCGTGATGGGAGAGGATGTCAGAATTTCCCGCGTGGCGGTTTCGCAAGGCAATCTGACTCTTCGCGTCCGCGAGGCACCGGTCGTGTCTCAGCCTAATCCGTTTGCTCCTGGGGAAACCGTGGTCGTGCCGCGCACGCAAGCCGAGATAACGCAAGAGCCCGGTATCGGATTTGCGGAAGTATCGGGTGAATCGTCCTTGTCAGAGGTCGTCGCGGGTCTTAACGCATTGGGAATTCGGCCGAGAGACATGATTGATATCCTGAAAGCCATTCATGCGGCGGGGGCGTTGCACGCCGAATTTGTCGTGAACTAAGGGGGATCCCCTATGGTTAGGGTCAGGACCCATTGATTATACCCTTGTTCGGTGATTCAGGAGGTGCCAGGAGGGCCTTCTGATGAGCAATCTTTTCTGGCTGACTGAGGCGCAGATGGCGCGGCTTGAGCCCTTCTTTCCCAAGAGCCATG
>NZ_SOKV02000042.1:0-24702 GCF_004407025.1 Paracoccus sp. DMF | reverse complement strand
CGAGAGTTCAATCCTCTCTCACAGCACCATCCTCCAACCAGCAATTGCTAGGCGTTTTACGCATTCCGGCCCTGCGTTCCGGTTTTCGCATTGCGCAGAACGAAGCGGGACCGCGCGGGCCTTTGTGGCAGGAAATTGGCAAAGCCTGTTCCTGTTTCGGTCACGATTCGAACCCCATCCACGGAGGAACGACAGCATGAGCACCTGCGCGCGATGCAACGAACCCCTGCACGACTGCCGCTGTCCAGAGCCGGGCAGCGAGGCCGATCACTACGGCCGAGTCTGGCGCCATTGCGAGGAAGGGCTGAGCATGACCAAGGCCAGTATGGCGCGGTTCATGATGTTCTGCCTGTCGCGGAATGTCGAAATCGGATCGGTCCACGCCTTCAACCCGCGTTATCGCGGATCGCAGGTTCTGGCTGCAGTGCGAATCCGCCCTGACCAGATTGAGGCTTTCGAGGCTGAGACAGGCGGCAAGCTGCGCCGCCCGCCTCGGCTCGTGCTGAATTGACCCCCGCGACCAGAAGGAGAGGACATGAGCGACTGGCAACCGATAAGCACCGCGCCGAGGGATGGGACTAAAGTTGACCTGTGGGGCATCAACCACCTGCACTATGACAAGAAAAGCTATCGCAAGTGCGACGTAGCATGGGGGCGCGTGACGGACTGGATGGGACGCGAGCGCGATGATTGGCAGCACGGCATGGGCGAGGATTTTGAGCCGACCCACTGGCTCCCCCTCCCCCAGCCCCCGGAGGACGCGCAATGAGTGACGAAATTTTCTCCGCCGTCTATGCCCGTCCCAAGCGTCGTCAGGGCATCACAGGCCAGACCATCGACGCGCAGATGCGCGGCACTATGTGCCAGATCACAGAACTGGAACTGGAAGAACTGCGCGACGAACTCGCCCGCCTGCGCGCGGCCAGCGAAGGCGTAATTGATCGCCAGTTTGCCGAACTTCGGTTCAATCAAATTCGCGATGAAGCCGTCGCCGAACTCTCCCGCCTCCGCGCCGAGGTGGAGCGGCTGACGCGCAAGCTGGACGGTGAATGGAATGCGGCCATCATGGAAGCCGCAGGGATAGCCAGCAATGCCTGCCTTGTTCCGCCGGATGGTGGCAGCCCCACAGAGGCAGAGGTAGCGGTATGTGATACCGCATATCAGCGGATACTCACCTTGATTCGCATTCGGAGAAAGGCCACCCCATGACCACCGACTTTCACGAGATGAACCTGCGCGAGCAACGGACGCTCAACGCCGCGTTGCAAGCCCAGATCGACCACCTAGCCGCCGCCCTATCCGACGAGCGGGCGCATGCGGACGCGCTGGCGGACACTCTGCATAGCATGGACGGGTTGCAAAAGATCGACTGCGAGATGCGGGATAATGCCGTTCAGCAGCACCGCGCCCGGCGTCAGGGGTGACAGCCAACGGCCCTCTTATCCAGCAGCGCCAGCCCCGCCCGCTTTGACTCCGGCCCACCATCGGCCAGCAGCGCCGACGCGAGGTCACGCGCTGCCGCCTCGGTGCCGCTGCATACGGCGCTAGTGCTTGCCGGCGTGGTCGCGCAGCCGACGGTCAACATCAGCGTCAGAAGCGCTGTCAACGTCATTGCCCGCATCGTTCATCCTCCGATATGCGTCATTGTCGGCCCGGTCCTGCCGCGCCTTGGCATCCGCCCTGCCCCGGCCCCGGCCCTTTAGCCAAGCGCCGACGACCCCGGCCAGCGCCACCAGCGCCCCGATCAGCCACGCGGTCATGGCGCTGGCCTCTGGCTGATGTAGCGCCCGACGACGCCCGATGCGGCCATGCCGGCCAGCAGCCACGGCCGCCAGCCCTCGGGCACCATGTCGCGCACGTCCTGCGGCATCTCGGCCCATATCAGCGGCGCAGCGGCCAGCAGCAGCAGCGCCTGCGTGGAGTAGTAGCGCCAGACGCTCCGCCAATCCTTGACGATTTTCATTTGCGGCCTCCGAAGATGGATTGCAGTAGCGCCAGCAGCGTGGCCAGCCAGCCCTGCCCCGGCGCTGTGGTGGCGTCGGTGACGGGGATGCGGGGCGCTTTTGCCATGGCAATCGCTTCCTCGCGAACGCTCTCTACGCGGGCCGTCCAGCCCTTGCCGAAGGTCGGCCATAGCAGCGCGCCGGTGCCCTTGTGCCGCGCGGTGCGCAGAAACGAGACGCGCGCGGCAATAGCCCGATCAATCACCGCCTCGGGATGCGCCTTCTGCGCCGCTGCCAATGTGGCCGGGCCGATCTTGCCATCTGCCGACACGCCCAAGGCGGTTTGCAGCCATTTGGCGCCCCGGCTTGGCCCGCTGTTGACCGCAGCGTCAAAGGCCAGCAGGTCCAGACCGGCGGGCAGGTCATCCCCCGACACCGCGTCCCAATAGTTGCGCCGGTAGATGGCGCGCAGGTCGGCGTCCGAGATGGCGCGCAGCTGTGCTTTCGTGGCGGCTGACCCTTTCCACGCCCGGAAGGTCGCCAGCGTCACGCCCTTCATGGTGGCGCCGCCGGGGTCTTTGGGGTTGTCGGCCCATCCGCCCTCGTGGCCCAGCACCTGGGCAAGGCACCGCTCGAAGTTGGTTTTCATATCACACCTCGAAATCGAAAATGCCCGCCAGCAACAGCGTGTCGCCGCTGTTGAGGGTCAGAAGGGTGCCGTCCGCAGTCGATACCGCTTGAAATTCGCCGCCAGCGATCTGGACGGTATCCAGCCCGGCGTCGAAGCCGATTACCGTGTCGTGCCCGTCGCCAGCAGCGAAAATGATGGTGTCCGCGTCCCCGTCGCCGGGCGCGTCGAGGCGGAAGAAGTCGCCATTGGCCGAGATCAGGTCATCGCCCTCGCCGCCCTCGATCGTGTCGCTGCCATCGCCGCCTTCCAGCGTGTCGTTCCCCGCCGTGCCGGTGATCAGGTCGTCGCCCCAGCGCGTGTTCCAGTGGATGCCCACGTCGCCCCAGACGCGCGCCGCGCTGCCGTCGATGGTGTCGTCGCCCTCATGCGTCCAGCCTTGCTCGAAGCCCTGGAAGCGCAGGATCGAGACGCCCGAGCCATTGCCGACCTCGGCCGTGCCTTGGAAGTCGCCCCATTGCCGGGTTGCCGTGATGGTGACATGGCCTCCAGCGACGTTGCCGGTGCCGTCGAAGTCTCCATCCTTCACCCAGACGTTAATCAGGTCGCGGCCCTCGCCGCCGTAGATCGTGTCGTTGCCGGGGTCGTGCCAGTGCGCATCGCCGATACCCCATCGGATGTTCTCGTCGCCAGCGCCGCCGTAGATCAGATCGTCACCAGTCGAGGAATTGACGAAGTCGTTCCCGGCCCCGGCGCGGATCGTGTCGTTCCCGCTGCCGCCGTCGATCACGTCATCGAAGCCGCTGCCGTTGATGTCGTCGTCTCCAGCGCCTGCGAAGATGCTGATGCCCTGCCAGCCGTCCGGGCTCGTTGCCTGCCCCGCGCGGATCGTGTCGTTCCCCGCCGTGGTGTAGACGCGCTCGATGCCGGTCATGTCCAGCCGCTCGCCGTCCATGCGGGCAAAGCCGCTGTTCCAGCCGTCGAACCAGACCAGCGCGCCGTCGCCCTCGATGCGCACCATGTCGCCGGTCGCGATGCCCATCGACAGGTCATAGGGCTGATACGGGTTCGGATCGAAGTCGTCGCCCAGCCCCCAGACGGATGCGGTTCCGCCCCGCCATGTGAACAGGTCGCGAGATTCAGTGCCGGCGTTGTCGCCGGGGTTGATGATAGGCATTTGCCTTGCTCCATGAAAAAGCCCCGCTCAATGGCGGGGCGGATGCGTCCAGTTTCTGGGCGGTCAGCGGATCGAGGACTGGCCCCGTATGATTTCGTCTTTCAGGCGCTCTAGCCGGTCATCGACTTCCTTAACCGCTTCGTGCAGCGTCTCGCAGACGCCGCTGTTGCGGTTCAGCGCCTTGGTATTTTCGTCCAGCGCGCTGACGATGCGGTCGGCGGCCTTGTCAGACACCAGTGCCCCGGCTACTTCCATCACCTCGGGCTGCTTGCCTTTGGCCATCTGCCGCCCCTTCTGCCCGCCGATGATGCCCAGGAAGGCCAGGGACGCGGCCATGAGCACGGTCCCGAGTTGTTCAGCCGTCAATCCCAGCATTCCGGCCCCCGCGCGCCATGTCCACACGCGAGACATAGACATTCCTCAATTCCAGAAATATGAGCGTGCCGTAAGCGACGACCCCCGTTGGTGATCCACCCGTATTGCGCCAGGCGGTAAAAATGCCAATCGTGAACCAAGTCCAGAACATCGCGGCGCAGCAGGACGCGAAAAATCGAATTGCCGGGCTATAGCGAAACCCCTGAAATGTGCCGTTTACGAACAGCGCGGCGAGCCGTATCGTGCCGCAGAGCATCAGCAGATTTGACCAGATCGCCGCATCTGCCCATTGCGCCAGCTTGGAGAATGAGGGGCTGATCATCAGGGTTTCGGGCTGGGCATAGAGAGCGTATCCTACGCCAAGCAGCGGAGCCGCGCCAAGCCATTCCGTGAACCGCACCCCGGCGTGATCCCACACTCCTGTCGCCAGCCTTCGCAATATAATCATCTGGCCGCCCATCCCGTCGCCATGATGCCAACCGAACACGCCCATGCCCCCACCGCCGCAAATTGGTAGTCGTTGCCCAGCAGCGCCGCTGACAGGCAGGCCAGCGTCACGGCGGATGCGTCCATCAGGCAATCCACCACATGAGTTCCCCGGCGCAGGGCCAGCCAGCAGACCAGATAGAGTGGCGGCGTCACGATTGCCGCGAGCCACATATCCCAGGTTATCGCGATCACGCCCCACGGCCCCAGAGCCACCCATGCGTGCCCTCCAAATCTACCGGCCCAGCACGGCGTCATGCTCGCGCACTCCATCCGGCCGCCGCGATGGGCAGCGGGACGCCGAAGGTCTGAGCAGCATAGTCGGAAGCCACCCAAGCTGCGCCGGCAGCCACCAGCATGGAGGTGATGACCTTGACAGGACCGAGGCTGGCAGAGGTCTTGACCTTGACCAGCAGCGCCACGCCAACGGCGATCCAGAAATCAAGGCTGCGGAAGGGGCTGGGATCTGTCATGCGCGCCTCAGAACACAATCGGCAGCCGCGATTGCAGCGGCAGGCCGGGTTCGCCAGGGAAAATCGGGTCGGCGGGATCGGCCAAGCGAACGATGCGGCTGGCGTCAAAAAACACCTCTCGGTCGGGATAGCGCAGCGACACGGGGACGCTCGGGCAGGTCAGCGTCACGCTGTCGCCGGACCAGGACGCCGAATAGGGCAGCCGGACCCCGCCCGCGTCGTAGAGGCCGAAGTGCGCCGGGTGCACGGGCTTGACCAACGTCTTGCCGCTAGGGACGTTGATGTTGATCGTGACGCTGGTGCCCGACCGGCCGGCGGTGGCAATGGCCGGTGCCTCGAGGACATTGCCGGTGGCGATCAGCTCTGCGACCCGGCGGCCGGTATGCGCGCCCAGCGTCTGATAGCCGATCTGTGTCGGGTGAAAGGTGCTGTCCAGCTCGACCGCGTATTTCTCGGAGCCGCGGAACACGTTGGTCTGCGACGAGATGACGTTGAGCATCATGTCGCGCAGCGCATTTTCTCGGTCCTGATCCGCGATGTAGCGGAAGCCCAGGATATCCACGAAAATCAGGACGCTGTTCGGCGCCCCGCTGTCACATGCGCTGCGAATATCGGGGAAAAGACGGGTCGTGATCGCGGTCTGGACGTTGGCGACGTTGAGCGAGCTGGATTGTGCATCGGCCTCGCCGTGCGACCAGATCGCGAATTGAGGCTTGTCGGCATAGGTGCCGATTGCAGCCACGGCAGCAGTCAGCAGCGGGCCGGCAGAGTTGCCATTGGCGACCCAATAGCCGTTGCCGCCGTCATTGGCTTGCAGGATGGCCGAGCCGCCGATGCCGCGCTGGCGCAGTTGCGTCATGTCGCCGGCCGCGACGGTCACCCCGAGCCGCGTCGAAATCGCGGCGGCCGACGTGGCAATGGCCCGGCGCAGCGCGACATTGAAAGGCGACAGGCTGGCGTTTCGGCCATAGCCCTGCTCGACATAGGACTGGCCGAAGGTGAGGAAAGGTAGGGTGCGCGGCATCAGGCCCTCACGACGTTGACGATGTGGGTGATCGAGTTGTGCGTGAAGCTGGCAGCGTTCGGATTGCGCAGCCGGAATTCGTTGGCCGCCAGACCGTTAGCAGTTCCCATCAGCTCGACATAGCAGGGCGATGCGGGCGCCGTGGCCCCGTCAACTTTCGGCTGGGTGGTGCAGCCCAGCACGATGGCATTGGCGAGCGTAAATCCCGCCGGAATGGACTGGACCGCCGACAGGGTATTGGCCGCGATGGTCGCGCCCAAGCGGTGCTGAAATTCAAACGTCCCGTCCGTGCAGCGCCGATACCGAGAAGCGGTGCCGTAGTTGATCCAATAGTCGCCCTTTACCTCGATAAACACTCGCGTCAGGTTGGGCCGAGAAATATAGGCCACCTGCCCGCCCTCGATGGTGACGGTCGTGGTGGTCAGGTTGTTCGGCGTGATCCCGTCGCCCATGAACCCATATTCGGCGCCGCAATCCAGCGTCACCCGGCCGCCAATGCTTGCAAGGTTGTAGATGGCATAGGTCTGGCCGACGATGGCGCCGCTCACGTCGATGGTATAATCGGCCGTCGCGTTGCCGCCAAACACCGTGGAATTGGGCAGAAATTTCGCGGCATCGAGCGTGAAAACCCCGGTGTTTCCGACAATCGCGTCGCGCTCGCCGTTCAGGCCGATGGCCGCCCTAAGCACCGCCGGATCGGTGGAGGCTGTGAAGGCGCTGGGGAAAAGCTCGTTCAAGCGCACCTGGCGCCACCGCTCACCGCCGGCCGTCACCAGATCGGACCCGCCAGCAGCGCGCATATAGAGCTGCCCATTCGCAAAAATGGCCTGCACCGAACTTGGGAAGGTCAATGCCTCGGCCTCAGCCCGCGTCTGATAGCTCGGCGTCCCGATAGCCAAGGTCGCATAATAGGCGGCGTCATCTGCGGCTTGCTGCGCATCGGCAGCGTCATCGGCTGCATCGGCCGCGTCCTGTGCGGCAGCGGCGGCGGCGGCAATGGCAGCAGCGGCGGCGGCCTCAAGCTCCGGCTGGTTTTCCAGCACCTCGACTACGCGCGTGGTAAGAGCCCGGCTATCGCGCTCTACTACAATCGTCCGGTCCATGTTCATGCGCGTTCCTCTTGCACGATAACTGGCCCCGCCCAGACCTCGGACAGGTCAGGCAGCGGCGCGGTGATGTTGATCTGATAGGTGGCGTCGATCCGGCGGCAGGAGCGCAGCTTTTCCGCCACTGCAACGGGGATCGTCACGGACAGGTAGCCGTCCGCGTCCAGCGTCACGGGGGCGCGCAGCACCTCATCCCGGCAGCGGTAGGCGATGATTTCGGCCGACCATCCATCGCCGTCCACGGTTTGCGTGAAATCGACGGGCGTCTGCCCTTCTATCCAGCGCCAGGAAGCGTCAGTGTCGGCAATGAGCGACAGAGCTAGAGGGGGGACACGCACCACGTCCATCAGCGCAACTCCGACCAGTAAGCAATGCTGGTGCCAGCACCCACGCGATAGCGCCACCCAGGAGGGACAGCCCCCCCTTGGCCCTGGGAAGAGTTCCCGACGAAGTATCCGATCCTGACCCATTCGGTGGTGCCATTTGCTGACACCTCAATCGGCTGGTTTGGCTCTGCCGTCGCGTGAACCATGACCTCGATCGTCCTGCCGGTGGTGTTCTGGTAGACCGTGCCAGCGGTGCGGCTGCCTGTGACGTTCTGCCAAGCCCTGTCGTCGGCACGGATCGCGGCGCGGATCGCAGCGGGGCTGGGAACAGCTGGCGCGCTGGAATCCCCCGCCGACCAGATGGCGTCCGATACGGTATCGGTGGACTGCATCACGTAAGACCATCCGCCCCAAACGCTTCCCGCCATGACACGGGAGTGCTGGCGACGGGTTCCGGCCGTGGACAAGATCATCAGCGCGGCAAAAGGAGCGATCCGCCACAGTCGCACCAGACCGGTATTGTCGGCCGCGATGCCAGAAGGGAACGTCCCAACCGTATCCGCCCCGAAGCGATAGACCCCGGACGGCGTATTGACCGCATCGATGTTCGTCAGCAGAGGCGCGAATCCGGTCACCCCGAGGCCATAGTCAAGCAAAGGGTCAATCAGGTTGGCTTGCACACGCTCGATGGCGTCCTGCACGTTTGTCTCTGGGATATCCTCGGTCGGGTTGAACTGGATTCCCGAAGCGCCTGCGCTGTCCGTGCTGATGACCCGCGCCGGGTCCATGGGGTAGCCGGCCAGCATCACGCCGTCTCCGGTCGTCACGGACACCTTCACATCGCCATCACCCGTATCGTAGACCGGCGGGAACACCCCGGCCCCATCGGCCACCAATGGCGACGGGTGCGGCGTTTCGCATGCTGCGTCGGCGTAGACCGTGCGCAGGCGGCTGGTGCCACTGTCGTAGAACCTGGCGCGGGCACCGGGCACGCTGAAACCGTTCAGGTCGAGCGCGCGATTGGGGGAAAAGCTGACGATGGTAGCCATTGGCGCTCCATGTGAAAAAGCCCGCTCGAAAGCGGGCGGGTGTTCTCGGTTGTTCTGGCTGGGCGAATCGTTCCGCTACCGCTTAGGGTTGCGGTAAATGGAGGCCTTAATGTCAGATGACCGTGACTTGCCCGCTCCCATCAACGGCCCGAAAGTCGTTGATCCGGACAACACCACCGTTCAGTTTGTTGATTGGGTGGTGACCGGCGGCCATTTCGAGGGGGTGGTGAACATTGCCCTCGGGACGATAGATCACTCGCGCAAGGAGCGAGACGAAGATTTTGCGCATATTGTGGTTGCCTCTCGTTTAAGAATGTCAGTGCCTTTTGCGGCCCGGCTCCACCATTTCCTTGGCGACTTACTGGCGAACGCCGCTCAGCCTGAGGCCTCACCGCCGCCAGCCGCCGCAAACAAGCTCAACTAGCCTTCCCCTGCCCGTGATCTGCGCTATATTGCGGGGATGAACCCAGACCTGATGCTCGCCCTTGCCTGCCTCGTCCTGACGATTGCAATGGCCTTGGCCCCGCAATTCATCATCCTATGGGCTGTTTTGGGTGCCCTTGCCGCAATTATTGCGTTTGGGGCTGCCCGGATGCGGCCATAATCGCCCGCAGCGCCAGCATCAAATCCGCGCCACGATCAGTGCCGGCAAGAGCATTCGTCGGAGGCGCACCGCCGTTGCGAATCAAAGCGCTTAGCGCGTTGATCTGGTTGTTCGTAAGTACTTCGGCCGCGCCTTTTGCCCCGGATGCCACCCCCATCAGGGGAATAGCCGCCTGCGGGGCAAGGCCGATGCCCGTAAGGTTCCCCATCAGGGGCAAGGCCCCGGACGTGGGCGACAGTTTCCCGACATTGCGCAAGGCGTTCGTCATAGTGTCGCCGCGCACGATTGCCCGCATGGCGTCGATTTCCTCGGCAGAATAACCTCGCCGCGCCTTCGGATTGTCGAGGATCTGCCGGATATTCTGGCGAGCGGCGTTGACGCGATTCCCTCCGCTCCCCGAACTGGCGGCGCGGTTCTCGGCCTTCTCCAGCCGATAATCAATGTCGCTCGCTCGCTTCATCCGGCCATAGAGCGCGTCCGCCTGCGCGTATTCCGGCACATGCTGCCCGCGCCAGTCATCGAACTTGTCCAGCAGGATCGCCCCGATGCGCCGGTCTGACGGGTCCGCGCTGCCGGCCGCGTCTTGCAGCATGCGGCGCATGGTCTGCATCTGCTCAGGCTTCATCTGCTGGCCTTGGAAATCGTCCAGCACATCGAGGAACTTCTTCACGTTCCCATCCGCGACCACCCGACCGGCCGGCGTCTTGATGTTCAGCGCCTGCAATTCGCCGTCGATCTGGGCGGCAAGGCCCTGAACCGATGCTGGATCGGCCCCAGCACGAGCCGCGCCGGCCTGATACAGCCCTTCGGCCTGCCCCCGCAGATCGTCCACTGAGGGCGCCTGCGGTCCCTTCGGGCGCGTTGCCATGGCAGCCGCGCCGCTCGCGACGATAGGCGCTATCGCCCGCGCCCAAGGCTCAAGCGCCGTGCCTTCCGTCAACTGACCGGCGCCCTCAGACGCAAGCCCCGGAATGACGCCGTGCACCAGCGCGTTCCGAACAGGACCGCCGCCACCGAAGAATGCGCCAGGGAGGAACTCGCCAACCGTGCCGGCATATTTTCCTGCCGTGGTATCGCCTCGAAAGTCAGTGGCCCCGCCCGTAGCCTCGGATGCGATCTGCCGGTATTTATCGCCAGAACCGAGCCTCGATGCATCCGCCGCGCCCGTCACCATCTGATGCGAGGCCTGCGCTTCCTCGGGCGTGGCGAGGCCGGTTTTCTCAGCCACCCAAGAACCGGCACGGCTGCCGGCGCCGAAGATCATGCCGGGAAGATCAAGCATGCCGGTCACGCCACGAGAGGCGCCAGCAGCACCGGCCGCCGCCATGTCCTGCGCGGTATCTGCTGCGCCGCCCCAAGAGCCGGATGCGCCGGCCCCCAGCGACTGCCCGCCGGGCATTTCAGACTTGGGCGCGCCATAGACCTGCTGCATGGCTTTCGCCATGGTGGCGTCGTCGGTCCCTTCCGGGAACTCGTAAATGACGCCATCCGGCGCCTCGATCTCGATCATTCAAAGCCCCCGGTCTTCGGGTTGTAGCGGCGGCGCACAGGTTGCTCTGCGGGTTGCCGCACAGGCTGCTGACCGCCAACTTGCAGGGCTCGCTCCTGCGCAACGATGGCTGACGGCGGCATGCCGGCTTTCAACGCTTCCAGTGCCCTGGCGCGGGCCTCTGATTTCTGCGCAAGAGCGGCCTCACTGTCGCCGGGCTGGGGAAGATAAGTCGCACCATAAAGTGCCTGCTCGTCGGAAGTGATCGCCGCCCCCGTGTCTTTGCGCAGGATCGCTTGCAGGAACTCGTCGCCAGCGTTCTTGGCAACCTGATAGTCGTCAGACTGAGAGCCCCGCCCAAGGCCGAGGGGGACAGCATCTAGCATGCGCTCCCCTCGCGAGGCAAGCGCCCCAGCAATCGGTTCAAGCGTCCGCAGAGCCCCCTCGGCGCGGGTCGCATAGGTGATATCCTTGCTCTGACCCTCAGTGAATGGCTTGCCTGCTGCCTGCCCTACGCCAGCCCCCTGAGTGACCCGCACCTGCCCATCTGGCCCGGTTTCGATGGCAAGACCGCCGTCAATCGGCGTGCGCTTGAATTCTCCAGTGCGGCTGTTGATCTGACCGGCTTGGGCGCCATAGGCCTGCGCCTCTTGCGCCGTAGCCGCGCGCCATACCGGCGCGGTTTGCTGCCCTTTCAGGATCTCCGCCACGCTCATGTAGCGCTGCGCCAGCGCCTGCCGGTTGCCAAACTGCCCGACCAGATCCGGGGCGGTCTGCGCCATCATCGCATCCCATGACGCCGCATCCGGGACGGCCAGCCCCATCTTCACCGCATCCTCGATCTGCTGGGCCTCGGCGGCGCGCTCGGCGGCGGATTTCGTCGCGGCGTATTCCTCGACCTTCCACTGCCACTCCTGATCCTGCCGGCTGTCCTGGCGCTGGTCGCGCTCGCGCTGATACTGCCGATCCTCCTGCTGCCAAGCGCGGTCCTGCTGGCGGTTCATCATGTCGAAAGCCGCCATCGGGTCATACTGCGCGAACTGCGTCAGCGCGTTGGTATCGCCCTGCATCAGCGCGGCGCCGTTGTCGCGCATGAAGCCGGCAAGCGCGTTCTGGCGCTGCTGCTCGTTCTGCTGCTGGGCAAGGGCGTTGCCGCGTTCCAGCGCGCCGATCACGTCCGCAGTCTGGCCGGCCTGCAAGATCAGGTTGGGATTCATCTGCATCAGCGGAACCTCGGCGCGAGCGGGGAAATGGAGTATTGCGGGGCCAGTGCGTTCTGGGTGCCCTGCATCTGGTAGGGCGTGATCTCGGCCATTTGGAATTGCGGCAACTCAGGCTGGCGCTGCATGGACTGCGCCAGGGCGGCGAACATGGCCGGATCAAGCGCGTTCGTGCGCTGTCCTTGGGCGTCCATGCCCTCGCTGGCTGGGGTATAGGCGCGACCAGCGTTGTCTGGGTTGAACGTGACGCCGGCCAGATAGTTGCGCTCCCTGCTGGCCCTGTGGCTCTCGGCCGGGCGCAAGAAGTCGTTGACGATGGCCGCAGCGGCCTGTTCTGGGGTCTGCGTGCTCTGAATGCGGCTCCACGCCCGGCTTTCCGGCCCTTGCAACTCAGTCAGCAGGTAATCCATCTGCGTGTCGGCGTCCGCGACGCTCTGGCCGTGCTGGGCGGCATAGGCTTCCAGCGCCCGCCGCCGGGGGCCGGTCCATTGCATCAGGCCATAGCCGCCGCGCGATCCGGGGACGATGGGGGCCGCTTCATTGATGCCCGGGTTCAGGCCGCTTTCGTCCTGCGCGTTAACCACGAACGCCTGCGCGATGTGCGGCGCGATACCGCGCTCGATCAGGCCGGAATAGAGATAGTCAGGAGAGAGGGCGTTGGCTGCCATGTCACGCGCTCCCCAGGCCCTTCTGATACTGCCAGAGCGATAGCCCGGTGCTCAGACCATTCTGCAAAGCGTTGCCCACACCAGCAGCCCCAGCAGCCGCCGCATTGCCCTTGTTCGCCAGGGCGTTCGATCCGCCCGTAGCAAAGGCGTTGTTGGCGCTTGCCGTTCCAGCCGCTGCGCTTTGCCCCATGTCGGTGAGGCCGGCCAGCCGGGACAGGTAGTTGCCGTATTCCTCGGATGCCATGCCCTGGTTGTAATCTGCCAGCGCCTTCATGGTCGCGCCGCTGTTCAGGCCGCCACGCGCGCCGGCCAGGGCGTTGATGCTGTCATTCCCCGAGTCCAGCCGGAACTGGTAGCCCGGGGTCGCCGTGAAGCCGCCATAGGCTGACCCGCCGGTCGGATTGGCGCGCGCCCACGCCTGAGCATCTTCCAGCGTGTTGAAGGTCTGCCCGCCGACGCGGTATTGCGTCGAGCCCGGAGTGCCGGCCTGCTGGACCTGGCGCCGAATGTCCGAGGCGGTGTCATTGTTGCCGGTCGGCATGAAGCCGGTGCGGTCATAGATCGCAGCCATTCCAGACAGCGGCCGGCCGGTCCCCGTGCCGGGGGTCGTGATGGTTTCGATCTGCGGAGCGGTGCCGCCAATGGTCGGCGCGGCGCCCAGCCCCATCTCATACATCAGCGCTTGCAGCGCCAGACCGCCAGAGTCGCGATAGCCGCCCAGATCCTCGCGGGTCTGATCGTACATTTCGCGCTGTAGTTGCATCTGTTGATCAGCGGCACGGCTTTGCGCTCTTGCGGCTGACCTGGCAGACGATGCACCGATCAGGGCAGAGCCGACACCGGCAATTGCGGCTACAGGCATTCACGCCTCCATGCTTGCAAAACGACGCGCTCTGGCGTCGGCATTGTTCCGATGACCTCGAAGCCGAGCCGGCGGTTCATGGCCAGCACTGCCCGGTTGGTTTCGAGGGATTGCGCCACGATCAGATCGGGCGCGTAGAAGGCCCAGACGGCCTCCAAGATGGCTCTGGCGTGCGGCACCGTGCGCCCCCACGCCTCGGGCTTTACCCCGCAATGCACGTCCAGCACGCGGGGCCAGCAGAAGTCCCGGAAGGCACCGCAAACCGGGCCATCGGCCCAATACGCTACGCCGCCCTCTGGCAGGTCGCCGATCAGACCTTGCGAAGGATGGGCGAAGAACTCGCGCGCCTCATCCACGCTGATTTGCCGGGTCACGGCTCAAGCGCCTTGATCCGCGCCTCATGCTCCCGCAAGGTCGCGACCAGCTGCTGGATCACCTGCACCAGATCCTGGCTCGGCATATCCCCTTTCGCGGTAACGGGCTGTTGCAGCAGGAGCGGCTTTGCCTTCATGTCGCGATCCTCGCCTGAGTGGAGAGCGAAATATCCGCCGGATCAGTCCAGCGCAGACGGGCCGTCAGGACGCGGGCCATGCCCAGATTGCGCCAGATGACGCGGTGGCCGAACTGGCCCGTCTCACCGATGCTCTTGGGCTTCGGCGGCGTCCACGTAGCCCCGCCATCGCGCGAGATATGCAGATCCATGGTGCCGGGCGAATAGCCCTGTCTGGGGTAGATCTCGAATTCCCGCAGCACGGCCCGCGCGCCATCCATGCGCAGCGTGCGCGAGGTGATTTCCCGGACCAGAGGCGACGCCCCGTCTGCGTTCGTGCGGCGCAGGATCGAAACCTGGCCATTGTTGCGCCCGACCGCCCATTCTCGGCCGATCTGGCAGGACGCGGCGACGTTCCACGGCCCGAGGTTCACGCCCTCGGCCCGCTCATGCCATTCAGCCATGGCCAGGTCGTAGACCCATGCGGGCGCGTCCTTGAAGATCAGCGCGAGAAAGGTGTGCCCCTCGTCAGAATAGGCCAAGCACGCCTGCGGGCGGTGCAGCTTGATCGCCGTTTCAACCGGCGGCGTCGAGACGGGCTGGAACTGACCACCCGACACGAGATGCGCCCGGTTGTCGTTGCCGACGATGAAGGCCCCGCCCTCGAACCGGCAGGCCAGATCGCGGGACCGCAGGCCCACGTCGTAGACGCCGCCGGTCATTCGCACCATCGCCTCGGCCCCGGCCTCGCCCGAGTTATACCAGACCTCGGTGGATTCCTCCTTGAACAGGTAGAGCCGACCATCCATCGCCATGGCGCGCAGCAGGTTGTCGTCCTTGCCGTCTGCCGTCGAGAAGTTCAGCCCCGGCAGGGCGCCAGGCTCGGCCAGATCGGACCACTGGAACCGCCGGCCGCCGGCTTCGGTCAAGACGGTGTAGTTGCTGAAAAATTCCACCGATCCGATGGCCGAGAACGCCCCTGCCGCCGGCTCCGACATGGTGGAAGTCGCTGGGTCATAGACGAAATAGCGCGAGCCAGCCTGAACGCAGACATAGCCATTGTTCCCGCAGATGCTGGCCGGGCCGGTATCCACAGCGCCGAGATTCATCGGGGCGCCGTCCTCGCCAATCCGCCACAACCGGCCACCGCAGACAGCATAGGTCAGCCCATCGACGCGCCCCATGGCCCGGACGAATACGCCGTCAAGCTGCGTGTGCGCATCCATGCCCAGCACGGATTTCAGCACCCGCTCGCCCTCGGTGGTCTTTTCGGCATAGACATTGACCAGTCGCGCCGGGTTTGCCGCCACGTTATCACTGTCCCGGCCCGACTGGCCGACAAGCTCGACCATCATGACCGCGCCCTCCACCCCACGAGCGCGATGCCCAGCACCGCCGCAGCGGGCCATGGCGACGCATAGGCGACGCTTGCCGCGCCGAGGCAGACCGCGCACCAGTCCAGCGCCGAATCCCACCACAGCGGGCGGCGCGATATGACCGCCTGAACGGCCTCGAACGCGGCGTAGATGGCCACCAGCCACCAGCCGACCAGCGGATAAGCAGCCCCGCCAATCCACGCATGCGCCAGCAGCACCGAGGCCCAAGCATAGGGGTCGCGTTGCGCCTCGGGGGTCAGAAGCTCCCGGATCATGTCAGCACCAGCCCGAAGCGCGTGGTCCAGTAACTGCGCACGGCAGCGATGGCTGCCGCCGTATCTGGTCGGCCGGTCAGCACACCCAGGACGCCACCCATCTGCCCAACAAATTGCAGCGTGCTCCCGGTGCCCTGCCCGATGCGGTCCACGGTGAAAGCGGTATGGGCTACTGCGCCGATGGTCGCCACCTGCGGTCCGTCGAACCATGCGGTCAGGTATTGCGAGGCATAGCTCATCTCGCTCTCGAACAGGTGCATGCCGCTCGTTGGGATCGGGATGCGGGGCGTCGGGTTGATCGACACGCCAGAACCGGATCGGTTCGACCAGAATTGCAGGAAGGCGCTCGGCGGGCTGCCGGCCTGGATGGCGCCGATCCTGATTTCGTCGCTGGCCGAACCCATGAACCGCATGGAGCTGACCATCCCCTCGGTCGAGCATGCCCACATCATGCGCACGTCCATGATATCGGCGGCGGTCGCCATGATGCAGTTCCCGGTGGTCGATGACATTTGCATCGCGTTGCCGGTCAGCGGGATCGGGTTGCCGCTGACGGTAGCGTTGAAAGCTGCCCCGCCCGCGCCCCGGTTGGTCAGGCCGATGACCTGCCCCGAGCCGTTTAGCGTCGCGCCGTCCGTGTCGAAGTAGATCACGATGGTCCCGCTGTCGAAATAGGGTTGCAGCGGGTGCGCGGGCACGACGGGCAGAGTGACGCGCCAGTTGGTGATCTGGACGTTTTGGCCGATGACCTGCGTCAGAAAGCCCATCCACTGGTAGGTCTCGTCGTGAGCCGGAATGGTTGCGACCACGTGATGCGTTCCAGCGGCCAACGGGGAAATGATTTCGATGTGATCTGTCGGGTCCAGGTTCGTAGACGTGTCGAGGCGGAAATACAGCGTATTATCCGTGACCACATCAAACTCGATGGTCGTATCGGCAACCGGAGCCGGCAGCGAATATCCACGCCGGGTATCGCCAGAATTGGATACGAAACTGATAGCAGTTTCGGTGAGCAGCGTAATTGTCAGGCCTCGCGCTACCGCCGCCGGATCGTTCAGATAAGGCGGGTCGCCGACGGGGCCGAAGTCAGCGCCACCCCATTCGCAGCCGAAGCCCCAGCAGCGCATCAGGTCTTGTCCCAGAGCCTGACAGCGACGGGCGCGCCGTCGAAGGCGCGGTATTTCAGCGCCGTTCCCGAGGAAACGGGATAGCCGACCCCAGCAGAAACCACGCCTGCCGTCTCGGTGCTCGGGCTGGCATCGGTCGAGACGAACACCTGCCCGCCGATGGGCTGGAACCAAGCATCAGCGGACGGCGCTGGTGCGGTCTGCCATGCGGCGGTTGCGGTCGGGACAGTATAGCTAGCCATTGCAATGCCTCATGCCGTAATCGTGGGTTTCGTGTGGATGGCAGCATTCCCGCTCTGCCGGGCGGATCACGGCAAGAAGCCGGAGCTTTGCCCGCGCGCGGGTCATCGGGGCTGCAACCGCATATTCAGGCGCCAGCTCCGCCGCCAGGAAGTTCGCCAGCGGCACGAACCCCTCCGGCGGCGTGCCAGTAGCGATATCCCAGGTCGCTTGCGCCTCTTCACGAACCTCAGCCCAGACGCTTTCCAGCACGTCCAGCGCACCCTGCATCTGGTCTGCCGTCGCTGGCTCGTCCTGTGCCACCACGCCGATCAGGCGCAGCGCGCGAAGGGCGGTTTCTTCCCTCGTGCGATCCATGTCTTACCCTCTGGCGCTTGGGATGGAGGCCCCGCAGGGCCTCGCACCGAAACGTCAGGCGTCGGCCGGAGCGGCAATGAAGCCGGTGACCAGGCCGTGATCTTTCATCACGCCGCCAGCACCCGTGCCGAACCGCAGCTTTTCGAGGCCGCGAACCTCCTTGGTGCCCACGCCTTTGCGGGCGCCGTAGTCCCATTTGTCGGTGATCGGAACCGGCTCTTGCCCCCAGGCCAGCGCAAGAGCTTGCGCCCCGCACAGATAGACCGGCTCGACACGAACCGGGGCGCCGGCCGTGTTGTTGAAGCCGGCGATCTCCGGGATCTCGCGGATGACCACGCCGTCATAGATCAGATCGCCATCCTGGAAGATGGGGTTCGCTTCCACGTCGCGCGGGCGCGCTTCGCGGTTGGCGGTCTGCATGGTCGAGTCGTTCTTGAGGTCGCGGAACGCCATCGACCCGCAGAACATCATGAAATACTCGCGACCCTGCGACGCGGTGACGCGGGTCGGACGGATATGCGGATCGGCCGTCTTGGCGATGCGCTTCATCAGCGACACGACCGAGGCAGTCATGCGCATGGCCGAGGTCACGTTGTTCAGAGCGGTCGCGTGGGTGGCGTTGTAGTTCGCCTTCGCGTTGCCGAACAGCACGCGGTCCACGTTGTTCGCCGTCCAGGTGTTGCGCTGACCGGCGGTCGCCGTGCCGTAGGCAATGCCGTCGATGCTGCCCAGAGCGGTGATCGTGTCATCACGCAGCTTTTCGGCGGCCCAGGTGGTCAGCGAGTCCTTGGCGGCGCCCATCAGGTCCAGAACGGTCCACTTCTCGTCGGCCTCGTGGATGACCACGCCGTGGCGGATGAAATCGACCGAAACCTGCTGGTTGAAGTTGCCAAGGGCTTCCTCGTTGCCGGCCAGGGTGTTTTTCCCGGTGACGCCCGCGCCTTTCAGGCGGGTGATCAGCGGAATGTTGATGGTCTTGCCAGCATCGGCCAGCTCGCGCTTGACCTGGATGATGCTGTTGGTGCCCGTGCCCATGTAAGGCAGGAAGCCGGAGCTGCGCACATATTCCTGGTAGTAGATGCGCAGCCATTTCTGGACCCGAAGGTCATTGATCAGGACCGTATCGGCCATTTTGATCGTCCTCTATTGAGGCTCAGCCTTGCCCGAACAGGGCGTCAAAGCCCGAGCCAATGGGGTTGGATTCCCCGCCCGCCGCTGGCGCAGAGGCCATGGAGCGAGGGGGCGCTTTCGGTTTCGTGGGGTTGAGTTCGGCCAGCATCTCGGCGCGGATCTGCTCTCGCAGGCGCGTTTCGTATGCCTTCGGGTCGGGGCCGATTTCCCGCAGCGTCTTGGCCGCGTTGAAATACTCGACCGCCGCGCCGAACGGATCGGCCGTGCGCAGAAACTGGTGGCTCATGGGCGCATGCTGCGGATCGTTGAAGAAGTTCTCGACTTCCTGCACGAATTCCGCGCCATACTGCCGCTCGGCATATTGCCGGGACAGCTGCACCTTGTGCGCCACAGCCGCCTGGACAAGCTGCTGCTGGACAGCCTCGGCCCGCTCGCCGGGATCTTCGATAGCCTCGATCCTGGCACGGCTCTGCGCGGCCTCGATCTCTGCCAGCCGACGTTCGGCCGCCTGGCGCTTCTGGCGCTCATCCCTCAACGCCTCATAAGGGACATGGCGCTGGTCTTCCTCGGGTTTGGCTGCTGGCGGCTCAGCCCGGTCTTCGCCCTTGGACTCGGCAGGCTGTTCGGTCTGTTCACCTTCCGGTTGCTCAGCCTCGGGCGCAGGGGCTGCCTGCTCCGGGGTTTCTGCTACCGCAGGTTGTTCCTCGTCCGTTTTGCCAAAGATATTCAGCACGTCGTCCATAAGAAACGCTCTCCATTCACGTTGGATTGTTCACGAAACGACCGTCACCCCGTCGTCGGGTAATCGCCCGTTAAATCCCGGCGGCGGATTGCATCGGCAGACCGAGCGCAGCGGCAATCGCCGTGCTGGTCTGGGCCTGCCGAATCTCGAATTGCGTCTTGCCGGCCTCCGCAGCGGCCTTGGCGGCCTGCGCGGCGCGCAGCTGCGCCTGCGACTGCGTGTCAACGTCCTTGCGCTGGCCCTCTGCCTGCTGCGCCTGCATGGCCGCTTGCTGCTGCGCCTGCTGGACTTGCGCCGCTTGGGCGTTGGCCTCGCGCATCTTATCGATCAGTTTGGCCTTGTCGCGCAGGCTGGACGCTTCCAGCAGCACATCAGGCGGGATCGGCACGCCAGAACCGGCCATCTTCGCCAGCTGGTCGAACTGCTCCTGTTGCAGCGTCACCATGTCGGGCGCCGTGTCGATGATGATATCCACGTCCATCTCGCCAATACTGTTCTCGATCATCGGCAGGGCCTGCCCGGTCATCGGATCGATGTTCCATCCCTGAAACTGGTTGATGCCGATGAACTGCGGGGCTTCCGTTTCCTCGGTGACGCGAATCCAGCGCTCTTCGGTCCAGAATTGCTTCATCCTGGCCCACATGGCGCGGTAGCAGCGGATCGTCCAATCACGCAGACTGTCATAGATCGGCGCCAGTTCCGCCATGCCGGCGTTCTGCTGCGCCATGATCGCCCTGCCCGACTGCTGGCCTGTCAGCTGCCCGAGAAGCGAGGCGTTCGGCCCCAGCTTGTCGATTTCTTCCTTGCTTTCGGTCAGCAGCGAGAACTGCGCCGCGATCTGGCCGTCTTGCTGGATGACCTCGAAAGGCTTCATGCCGGCCTGCAAGGCGCCCTCTGCCACGTCAGGGTCAACATCAACGTGCCCGTCTGGCGAGGACATGGCCCGCTTCATCGCAGCCACATCAACCGCGCCCTTGATGCTCACCGTTTGGCGATTGAACAGCATTTGCAGGATACGGGACCGGCGGGCGTTGATCTCGTCCTGCATCGGGATCAGCGATCGCACCACGCCGAAGCGCTTATTCTTGCGGTCCACGTATCCGGTCATCAGGATAATCGGACAGCTGGTCTTGCCGTCCTCGTCCAGATACGGGCTTTCCTGGTGCAGGATCGTGCCCCCACCAGTGAACACGCAGAGATACCAGACGCCGCGCTGCCGGTAATACATTTGCACGACGCGCACACGCTTTTGCTTCACGTCGGCCCAGGCGAAAACCTGATCCTGCGGGCGGTCGTCATAGCTGGCGCCGATACCGCTCAGCGTGGCTTGCAGCATTTCCTCAAGGCTGCTGTCCTCGTTGCCTTCTTGCGGTTGATAGTCGGCCTCGTAAAGCTCAAGGGCCTGATCCAGCGTCATCCACTTCATGACGCCCATAAACGTGGCGTCCGAGAAATCCTTCTCCCGCGAATACGGGTCGTAGAAGATATCCTCCCAGCGCAGCCGGTTCACCGCCACGTCCAGCAGCCCGCGCTTTTCCTCGACCACGATCTCAACGCCGCCGTAGCCCTCGACAAGCAGGTTCTCAAACGCCTCGCTCCGCTTCTGGTCAAAGCGGGTCAGGTCATCCACAAAGACCAGAGCCTTGGTTGCGATATCGGCTGCCTGCTCGTCCCCCGGCGCGCGGGGGAATGCCCGAGGATCGGTGCGGCCGTTCTGCTCGATCCCCACCATTGCATCGATCTTGCGCTGGATGCGGTTGTTGATGATCGGCGGCACCTTGCGGCGCTTGTATTCTGCCAACTGCCCATCGGTCAGCTGATGGCCGGCGTAATAGTCGCGGTCCTTTTCCGACAGCAAGCGGTCGCTCTCCGTCAGGTCGGATGCGCGCTCGATCATCGTTTTCAGCGTGGCGAGCTCGAGCATTACAGCATCCAATCGTCATTCGGCGCGGCGTCAGCGCTGCGGTAATCCGGCGGTTCATTCGGCGGCTTCACGGTCGCCTCATCGCGCCTCGGTTTGCGCACCGGCATTTCCTTGACGGCCAGATAGCCGAGGGCGTCGCACGGATGGTCAAAGCCGCCCTCTTTGTCAGGCTCGCCGTTCGCGGCGTATGCCTGTTGTTCCAGAGCCGCCGCCAAGGTGGGGCAGGCTCGAGAATTGACCCAGAGCCGGCCGCTCTCAAAGGCATGGTTGACGCTGACAATCCGATCTCGCACCGCCGGGTTGCTCGGGTTGACCACGACTTTCAGGCCCGCCTCTTTAAGCAGGATCAAATCGCTTCGGCTCGCGTCCACCGTCTTGCGGCTCTTGCCCGACGCATCGGGATAGATCCTGATCGGGTGCCCTGGGAACCGCTCGCGCAGGACGCGGATCAGCTCGGGAGTGTCCAGAACGCCCGCCAGCTCCTGCGCCACATGGAACCCGTCCACGCGCCGAACAGCAATAGCGCTGGCCATCTGCCCAACGTTGAAGTCCTGGCCGATGAACAGCGGCTCACCGTCTCGGATCGTCTCGCCAGTGTCGCAACGCGCCCGGTCATAGCTGCTGTAAACCGTGCCGCTGGTCAGGTTGACGAACTGCCCCTCAATGTAGGCGTCGATCAGCTGCGCCGGGTAGCTGGCCCGCAAGCCGTCGATATAGTCTGCCGGCAGGAACGGGTTGGAATGGGTCGGCGCCCGATAGAGCCGGTAATCCGGCGTAGCATTGACCACCCAGCGGTCATGTGTGAAGCGGAAGCCCTCCGGTGTGGTGTAGGCACTGGCCCTGTTCTGCGCGCCCGGCCGATCTTTCAGCACTTGCCGGTTCCGGGCGATGATCTGGTTCCACGCGGTGCGGGCATGCTCCGTCTTGAGCGTGTCAAGCTCGTCTGCATGGGCGCGGAACGTCTCATAGCCCACGATCCGCTCGGGCGTGTCCATCGTGCGGAAGATGAAGTCGCCAAATCCTGGATGGCTGGTGTAGATCGCCTTGTCCTGCGAATGCCATTTGTGGCGGATGCCGTGCTCGTGCAGTTTCAGCTCGATCCGCGTCACGTTAACCAGCTTTAGCAGGTCGTAGGTCGGGGCATAGACACCGATCAGCGCAGAGCCGGAATGTGCCGCATCCGCAATGGCCCGCTGCGCCAACGTCTCGGACTTCCCGCTGCCGAAGCCTCCTACGAATGCGGGATACTTGGCCTCGCTGACGAAGAAGTCAGCCTGCGGTTTCGTCAGCGTCGCTTGCAGGCGCACTTGCGACCCGAATGTCAAAGCCGGTGATCGGCGCCATGCTGCCGTCACTGCTGGTGTGGTCCACGGCCTGCTGCGGCCGTCCATATCCGCGATCAAGCAGCGCGTTCGACGCCGCGATCCTGGCGCTGTGCGGAGCCTCTCCGTCCATCATCACCTCAGCCAGCGTGGCAATGGCAGATTCAGCATGCGCCTGCGCCAATTCAGTGAGCGATGCCTTGCGCTCGATGGTCGCCTTGTTGCGCGCGCCAGACGGACGGCCAGCACCTTCGCGTTTGCCTCCGTGCTTGACGGTCATCTTGATTTCCTCTTGATTTTCCCGCTTCCCGCCTTCGCCCCACCTCATGACACCCGCATCGGTGTTCGGCCCGGAGCGTTAACACCCGAAGGCGCAGGTCGGTGATCTCAAGCTAGCGGTGTTGCCTGTCGGATTAGGGCCGGGTGAATGTCGGGATACCCACCGCCTGCGCTGTGATGAGGTATGCGGCGCAGATGAGGGCGATGAGGATGAGCATGGGGCACCTATGCGAAAACCCCGCTCCGGTCTCTCGGGGCGGGGCTGTCTGCGAACCGTAGCGCGCAGTGGTAATGCTGACCGGTCGGCCCGTTGACGCGCTGGACTTGCCGCGCGCCCTTCGCCGTTTAGGTGCCGATCCACCTGCTACAGTATCCCTGTAGCCGCCGGGGTTATCCATCCACCCCACTGAGGTCTGTTGAGCGCTGAACCGTGACCCATTCAGCAAGCGGCGGTTTCAGTCACGTAACGGGAGCCGCGCTCAGGTGGATGCACCGGCATATCGCCGCAGCCGGTATGCGCGCCCCGACCTAATGCACCCGCCAAAGAGCGGAATCGAAAAGCGCCCCAGTTTCCCAAGGCGCTATTCTTCGATGCTGCATTTGTCGCATAGGTAGAATTACAGGTCAAGCGATCCTGTATCCGGCTGTCGTTTTTTCAATGCGATCCGCCAGGCGCTCAAGTGCATCGCGCAGGTGAGACTTCCCGCGCTCATGCTGGCTGCCACGATACTCGCGCAGCTGCCCGATGGCGTTGCCCTGGCAGCAGACGCAATCCACGATCCGCTCATCCTCGGCCGGGACAAGCCTGCTCACCCGGATCAGCGCAGACATGCGATCGATCTGAATGGCGATGGAGGCATCAGGCTTTGGGCTGCTGTCCACCCGTTCGCGCGTCCAGTCGTTCCCTCTGCCCTTCTCGGTGCCCAGCCATGCGGCGCGGATCATCTCGCCGGCATTGTAGCCCCTGGTGCTGATCCACCCGCGCCGTGCGTAGATTTCGAGCATATCCACGCGGCGGGCGCCAGTGATGCCGTTCGGGTTCACCACTTCGCCCGTATCGGGGTCAACATCACCGCGCTTTTCGACAACCAGCCCGATGCGGTTTGCCTGCCCCTCTGCGCCGTGATCCCAATCGGTGGCCGGCATGGTCACCGGCACGTTGCGCTTGCGGCCGGCTCGCCTCTTAGCCTTGCTCATCATCCTGCCCCTCTTCCTGTTCGTCCTGCCAGTCCTCGACCTCACCTGCGCCCATGGCCTCGATGATGCCGGTCATCACGTGATCTGCTTGCTTCCTGCTGCGCCGCTCTCGACGGTTGCGGTGGCGGCGCTCTATGCGGGCCTCGGTCATGCCTGCCCTCCCTTGCGCGGAAACATGGCGTCGATCTCTCCCGATGCCCGCATGTCGTTGATCACAGCCCGCACCACGTTGGCCGGCACTTCCAGGCGACGGGCAATGTCCTCGGCGCCAAAGCCTTCCGGCAGCAGAAGGCGAACGGCGGCGGCATGTGCGCTGGACGGGGCGGGCTTACGTGCGGGCGGGGCGCCGAGCCGGTCCAGATGCCCGTACATGGCTAGATGCCACGCCACAGTGGCAGGGCTTTTGCCGGCGGCTCTCGCCAATTCTACCTGGCTCCGGTAGCGCGTGCCGTTCCATTCGCAGGGGTTAGCCATGGGAGGCCTCCAAAACCTTGACGCGGGCGCTATGGATCGCCTTCGGGCCGCCGGTCACGAACGCCATGGCTTTCTCGGGGTCGAACCCGATGCCAGCGTTTTCGCAGACCTGCTGCCAATCCCGGCCGTGGTAGTAGGCGCTTGCCACGCGAATTTCGCCTTCCAGCGTGCGCAGGCCATCCCGCAGGTTTGCCGTTCCCGGAGTGTAGTTTCTACCGGCACGGGCGGCTGTGATGCGCACGTTGTCATCCTTGAGCGCCAGGGCGGCGACGGTGCGCCACATGCGGCGGCAGGCGTCATGGTTGCTCATGCTCCCCTCCCCTCGCGCAGGGTGTCGG
>NZ_SOKV02000041.1:0-25685 GCF_004407025.1 Paracoccus sp. DMF | reverse complement strand
TTTCGGCAAGAAAGAATAAGGGGGCGGGAGGCGAAGCGAGAGCAAGCGCCTCTGAAGGGGGAGAGGACGCCGTCTTCTCGGGTCGGCCGGCCCCTTCTCGGCTGCAAAAGGTCTCCCGGATCTTTCTCCGGGCGCCGCGAAGCCCGCGATAATGGGATAGGAAGGCCGGGAAGATGAGGCGGAGGCAAAGCGCTTGGCCGGCGCCCTTGGCAGGACAAAGGGTGGAGCAGGGAAGTCGCGGCGGCGGTTGTCTCTGTGGTGCGGCCCGCGGCGGGTTTGGCAGGAGGCGCGCGTCTGTCAGGCGGGAGGGAAGCGAGGAAGAATTGCCATTTTCGAGACGCGCTTGTCGGTAGGGCGGCGGAGGTCCATTTCCTGCGAATTTCCAGAGCATCGCTCCGCGCCATGCAATGGCGGCCGAGGCGGGACTGGGGCCTCGATGGCCGGCGTCTGTTGCGCGCGGGTCTGTGCCAGGTTGGCCATGATCGGCAGGACGAGGGGAAGAGGTGGAGCACCTGAGCCTCGGCCCGCTTGGCCCCGCAGCCTGCACCAGCCTGTCCAATGCGGCAGGTCCGGCGGCCGCCGGGACTTGCGCCGTTGACCGGCGTCGGCTTCTGGCCCAAACTCCGGCAAAAGCCAGGAAGATGCGATCAAGCCTATGTGCCAGATCTTTGCCGGACAGGACCCGGAACGCTATGAATCCGTGACGCGGCGGCTGCGGCTGAACGGGCAATCCACCTCGATCCGGCTCGAGCGGGCCTTCTGGCGCATCCTCGACGACATTGCCGCGCGCGAGGGCGTCTCGACCCCGGCCTTCATTTCCAAGCTGCATGCCGAGGTGCTGGAGCGCCATGGCGAGGCCCGGAACTTCACCTCGCTTCTGCGCTGCGCCTGCACCATCCATTTGGGCGAGGAGCAGGCGCTGTCCCCGCATCGCATCGCCGCGGAATGATTTTCCGCAGCAATCGCGTCCTGTAGTAATCCGCTACTACCCGGCCCGCTTTCGCCGCCCCTAGTCTGGTGCCAAGGCAACCACGAAGGAGGGAAGGCGTGGCGAAATACATCCATTCCATGATCCGTGTCCTGGACGAGGCGCGGTCGGTCGATTTCTATGACCGGGTCTTTGGGCTGAAGGTCGCAGAGCGGCTGGATTTTCCCGATTTCACCCTGGTCTATCTGGCCAATGGCGAAAGCGAGACCGAGCTGGAGCTGACCATCAACAAGGATCGGACCACGCCCTATGACCTGGGCGACGGCTATGGCCATATCGCCTTTTCCGTCGACGACCTGGACGCGACCCATGCCCGGCTGACGGCCGAGGGCTTTGCGCCGCGCAAGCTGGTCGATTTCGCCCCGGGCGGCGCGGTCATCGCCCGCTTCTTCTTCATCGCGGATCCGGACGGATACCAGATCGAAGTGCTTCAGCGCGGAGGCCGCTACCTCTGACGCGACCGCATCTTGGGAGGGGTGCGGATGAAACAAACGGGAGGAGAGAATGAAGAAACTGAGCAAGCAAGGCCTGAGCCGCCGCCAGCTTCTGGGTCGGGCCCTGGCCGCCGGGGCGCTGTCGGTGGTGGGTGCCGGCTTCATCGCCGCACCGGATGCGGCCTGGGCGGTCGAGGTCACGGCGATCGGCGAGACCGAGATGGCGACGCTGTTGCAGATGGCGCGCGACATCTATCCGCATGACCGGCTGGGCGACCGCTTCTATGCCGTCGCGGTCAAGTCCTATGACGCCGAGGACAAGAAGGCCATGGTGGCCGAGGGCATCGCCGCGCTGAATGCGGCGGCGAAGCAGGCGGGTTTCGCCAGCTACCTCGACGCCGGATGGGAGGCGGATCGCGTCGCCATCCTGCGCAGCATCGAGGACACGGCCTTCTTCCAGACGGTGCGCGGCGGGCTGGTGACGGGCCTCTATAACCAGAAGGAGATCTGGCCGCTGTTTGGCTATGAGGGCGAGTCCTTCTCGCACGGCGGCTACATCGACCGCGGCTTCGACGACATCGACTGGCTGTGAGGGGGGAACGATCATGGCACAGGCAAGCAAATTCGATCTGAACGACGACAGCGTCGTGGTCATCGTCGGCACCGGCGCGGGCGGCGGGGTGCTGGCCAACGAGCTGGCGCAGAAGGGCGTCAAGGTCGTGGCGCTGGAAGCCGGCGGGCGCTATCTGCCCGAGGATTACGTCAACGACGAATGGGACAGTTTCGGCCAGCTGGCCTGGACCGATCCGCGCACGACCAGCGGCGACTGGCGCGTGGCCAAGGACTTTTCCGGCCTGCCGGCCTGGATCGTCAAGGCGGTGGGCGGCACCTCGATCCATTGGGCGGGCGCCAGCCTGCGCTTTCAGGAGCATGAGTGGAAGGCGCTGTCGACCTATGGCAATGTCGAGGGCGCGAACCTGCTGGACTGGCCGATCGACCCGGCCGAGATGGCGCCCTGGTATGACAAGGCCGAGGCCAAGCTGGGCGTCGCCGGCGTCGGCGGGCGGCCGCGGCTGCCGGGGAACAACAACTATCACGTGCTGGAAAAGGGCGCCAAGGCGCTGGGCTACAAGGAAGTCCATACCGGCAACATGGCGATCAACAGCGTCGACTATGACGACCGCATGTCCTGCCAGCAGACCGGCTTCTGCTTCCAGGGCTGCAAATGGGGCGCCAAGTGGTCCGCCGCCTATACCGACATTCCGCGCGGCGAGGCGACCGGCAATCTCGAGGTGCGCGACCATGCCCATGTCGCCCGCATCCTGCACAATGACAAGGGCCGGGTCACCGGGGTCGAATATTTCGACAAGGACGGCAATCTGCAGATGCAGAAGGCGCGGCTGGTCTGCGTCGCCGGCAACAGTTTCGAAAGCCCGCGGCTGCTGCTCAATTCGGCCAGCAGCATGTTCCCGGACGGGCTGGCCAACAGCTCGGGGCAGGTGGGGCGGAACTACATGCGCCACACCACCGGCTCGGTCTACGGCATCTTCGAAAAGCCGGTCAGGATGTGGCGCGGCACCACCATGGCCGGCATCGTGCGCGACGAGGCGCGCCACGACCCCTCGCGCGGTTTCGTCGGCGGCTATGAGCTGGAGACGCTGAGCCTGGGCCTGCCCTTCATGGCGGCCTTCCTGGACCCCGGCGCCTGGGGGCGCGAATTCACCACGGCGCTGGACAGCTATGAAAACATGGCCGGCATGTGGATCGTCGGCGAGGACATGCCGCAGGCCGACAACCGCGTCACCCTGTCCGAGACCAAGGACAAGTTCGGCCTGGCCGTGGCGAACGTCAATTTCAGCGACCACCCGAACGACGTCGCCATGCGCAACCACGCCTACAAGGTCGGCGAGGCGATCTACAGGAATGTCGGCGCGACCCGGACGCTGCCGACGCCGCCCTATCCCTCGACCCACAACCTGGGCACCAACCGCATGTCGGAAAAGCCCGAGGACGGCGTGGTGAACAAGTTCGGGCAAAGCCACGACATCGCCAATCTCTACGTCTCGGACGGCAGCCAGTTCACCACCGGCGCGGCGGAAAACCCGACGCTGACCATCGTGGCGCTGGCGATCCGGCAGGCGGACCATCTGGCGCGGGAAATGTCGGCCGGCAATATCTGACGCCTTGCCGGGCCGTCCCCTTTGGGGGCGGCCCCTTCGCGGCCCCGGGAAAGGCGAGGCCGCTTGGAAACTGCCGTGACCTGTCAGCAGTTGTCCTTCATCCTGCCTCGGGAAAGGAGACTGGACATGATCGACCATATCGGAATTGCGGTGTCGGACATCACGCGCGCGCGTGCCTTCTATGATGCGGCGCTGGCGGTGCTGGGGATCGGCGTCGAGATGGAGGTGACCGAGGCGATGACCGGCGGGCATGGCGCGCATCTGGGCTATGGCCGGGACGGCAAGCCGGATTTCTGGATCGGCTCGGGCAAGCCCGCCCATGGCGGCACGCATGTCGCCTTCGCCGCCCCGGACCGCGCGGCGGTGGATGCCTTCTACCGCGCGGCCATGGCGGCGGGCGGGCGCGACAACGGCCCTCCGGGGCTGCGGCCCGAATATCACCCCGGCTATTACGGCGCCTTCGTCCTGGACCCCGACGGCAACAATATCGAGGCCGTGCATCACGGAGAGGCGCCATGACCACCTATCACGGCGCCTGCTTCTGCGGCTCGGTCCGCTTCGAGGCCGAGGGCGACCTGGCGCAGGGCACCATGCGCTGCAACTGCCGCTTCTGCCGCAAGATGCGCTATTGGGAGATGCGGCTGCCCGACCCAGCCGGCTTTCGCATCACCCACGGCGCCGAACTGCTGGCCGAGACGCCGCGCCATGACGAGGACGGCGTGGACATGCACCACACCTTCTGTTCGCGCTGCGGCACGCGGCTGTGGACCGAGGGCAATATCCCCGAGATGGGCGGGCATTTCATCGCCGTCTGCGTCAGCGCGCTGGAGGACGTGCCCGAGGCCGAGCTGATCGCCGCCCCGATCCATTACGCGGACGGCGCGCATGACAATTGGTGGAACCCGGCGCCCGAGACCCGGCATCTTTAGCAGACCGCTGAGAGGTCGACTCTCGACCCGGCTTCACCCTCGCCGGGGCAACGGCGGGGGTGATGAGGTGCGAGAGGGACGCGGCGGGCGGCTTCTGCGACCATTTCAGCGGCCTGTCAGGCCGCATGGCTTGACAGCCGGCCGATCTGCCATCAGTTCTGGTCGGCCCTGCCATACTACCCGAGGTGTGCCATGTTCAGCTGGTTCGAAAGCCGGCTCGATCCCTATCCGGCCGATCCGCCGCGCATGCCGCCCAGCGGGTTGTGGCGCTTCATCCTGCATTTCTCGCGCGGGGCCGAAGGCTATATGCTGGGCATGGCCGGCTGCTCGGCGCTGATCGCGGTCGCCGAGGTGGTGCTGTTCGGCTATCTGGGCGAGCTGGTCAACCGGCTGTCCGGCGCCGACCGCGCCGGCTTCTGGGCGGCCGAGGGCGGGCGACTGATCCTGATGGGCGCCATCCTGGTCGTGGCGCTGCCGGTCCTGCAGGTGCTGTTCTCGCTGCTCATGCACCAGACGCTGATGGGGAATTTCCCGCAGCGCATCCGCTGGCAGGCGCATCGCTATCTGCTGCGCCAGTCGATGAGCTATTTCCAGGACGAATTCGCCGGCCGCATCGCCACCAAGCTGATGCAGACCGCGCTCGCGGTGCGCGAGGTGGCGATGAAGTTCATGGACGTGCTGGTCTATGTCGGGGTCTATTTCATCGGCGCGCTGATCCTGGCCGCCTCGACCGACGGCTGGCTGGCGCTGCCCTTTGCCGGCTGGGGCCTGCTTTACGGGCTGCTCTTGTGGTGGCTGATCCCGCGCATCGGCCGCATCAGCGAGGCGCAGGCCGATGCCCGCGCGGTGATGACCGGCCGCGTCGTCGACAGCTATACCAATATCTCGACGGTGAAGCTGTTCTCGCACAACTCCCGCGAAGAGGATTACGTCCGCGACAGCATGGACGGATTCCTGCAAACCGTGCATGGCCAGATGCGGCTGGCCTCGATCCAGAACATCCTGCTTTCGTCGCTGAACTCGGGGCTGACCTTCGCGGTCACGGCGCTGGGGCTGTGGCTGTGGGTCGGCGGCAAGATCGACGTCGGCGCGGTCGCGGTGGCGATCCCGCTGGCGCTGCGGCTGGGCAACATGTCGCATTGGATCATGTGGGAATTCGCCGGGTTGTTCGAGAATATCGGCACGGTGCGCGACGGCATCGGCTCGCTGTCGCTGCCGCGCATGGTGACGGACATGCGCGGCGCCCGGCCGCTGGCGGTGCCCGAGGGGCGGGTGCAGTTCGACCATGTCACCTTCCGCTATGGCGCCGGCGACCGGGTCGCGCCGCGGGACGGGCTGCATGGCGCGGTGCTGGACGACCTGAAGCTGACCATCGCCCCGGGCGAGCGCATCGGCCTGGTCGGCCGCTCGGGCGCCGGCAAGTCGACGCTGGTGAACCTGCTGCTGCGCTTCCACGATCTGGAAACCGGGCGCATCCTGATCGACGGCCAGGACATCGCCCAGGTCACGCAGGAATCGCTGCGCGCGGCCATCGGCGTGGTGACGCAGGACACCTCGCTGCTGCACCGCTCGATCCGCGACAATATCGCCTATGGCCGGCCGGATGCGTCGGAGGCCGAGATCCGGCGCGCCGCCGAACTGGCCGAGGCCGGCTTCATCGACACGCTGACCGATTCGCAGGGCCGGCGCGGGCTCGAGGCGCATGTCGGCGAACGCGGCGTCAAGCTGTCCGGCGGGCAGCGCCAGCGCATCGCCATTGCCCGGGTTCTGCTGAAGGACGCGCCGATCCTGGTGCTGGACGAGGCGACCAGCGCGCTCGACAGCGAGGTCGAGGCCGCGATCCAGGGCCAGCTCGACATGCTGATGCAGGGCAAGACGGTGATTGCCATCGCGCATCGGCTGTCCACCATCGCCCGCATGGACCGGCTGGTGGTGATGGAGCAGGGCCGCATCGTCGAGCAGGGCACGCATGATCAGCTGCTGGCGCAGGGCGGCATCTATGCCGGGCTTTGGGCGCGGCAGTCGGGTGGTTTCCTGAAGGCCGATTGATTTCCTCTTGAACCGGCCGCGCGCCTGCCGTAATCAGACGCGCGGCTTAGGGGTTTAGCTCAGTTGGTAGAGCATCGGTCTCCAAAACCGAGGGTCGTGGGTTCGAGTCCCCCAACCCCTGCCAGCCGCAATCCCCGACATGCCGAGCGCCACACCGACGAATTCATGGCCCTGAGCATTCATCTGGGGGCGCACAAGACCGCCTCGACCCATCTGCAATATTCGCTGCGCCTGGTCGACGACCGGCTGGCCGCGGCCGGGCTGTGCTATGCCGATCCGGCCCTGCTGCGCACGGCGCCGCTGGACCTGTCGCAGATCCTGTCCGCCGGCGTCGGCTGCCCCGAGGAGCCCGCCTTCCGTGCCGCCCTGCAGGAGCGGCGCCAGGGCTGCGCCGAGCTGCTGATCTCCGAGGAGAACATCCTGGGCGGCACGCATCGCAGCCGCATGTTCTCGCGTCGCGGGCTGCTCTATCCCTTTGCGGTGCGCCGGCTGCGGCAGGTTCTGGCGCTGGCAGGAGAGCGCCAGGCCGAGCTGTATCTGGCGATCCGCGATCCGGCGGGCTTCAACGTCTCGGCCTTTTCGTTGCAGGTGCTGCTGGGCAACGAGATCGAGCTCGCGCCCTGGCTGCGCGGCCGCGATCCGGCCCGGGTCGACTGGCTGGGGCTGGTCCGGCGCCTGGCCGCGATGCCCGAGGTCACCCGGTTGGTGGTCTGGCGCTATGAGGATTACGCGGCGCTGCGCCCCGAACTGCTGCGCCGGCTGCTGCCCGAGGGGCTGGCGCCGGCGGTGCCCGAGCCGCCGCCCTCGAACGAGGGGCTGACGCAGGCCGGCTATGACTGGTTCTTGCGCCGGGCCATGGTCGACACCGAGGCCGACCTGCGCCAGCTGGCCGCCCGCGCCCGCCGCCGCTTTCGCCGCGCCGACGGCCACGGCCCGCTGCGGCCGCTGCCGGCCGAGGATTACGCCCGCTCGGCCGAGAGCTATGCCGCCCAGGTGGCGGCGCTGCGCGGGCTGCGCAAGGTCGAGTTCCTGCAGCCGCCGGCCGCGGTCCAGATCCCGGCTTGAAATCGGGCCCCGCCCGGTCTATCTGACGCGCTGCAAGACCGAAGGGATTCCCATGGCCAACCCCGTCCAGTTCATCAGCCAGGTCCGCGCCGAAGTCGGCAAGATCACCTGGCCCACGCGGCGCGAAGTGATCACGACCACGGTGATGGTCTTCATCATGGCGACCTTGGCCTCGATCTTCTTCTTCCTCGTCGACCTTGCGATCAAGACCGGCCTGTCGGGGCTGATCCACTTCGTCGGCAGCTGAGGGCTTGCATTGCCGGGCCGGGGGCGGTATGTCCGCCCGACCTGCCCGTGACGCGGCGTGCATCGATTCGGTCGTGCGCGCCGATTTCAATTTGGCCGGAAGCCAGCATCACGGATGCGCGATTGGCTGGGCTGGTTAAGGAATTCAATGGGTTGGCACGCCAGCCTGGAAGAAACAGGGGTCGATCGAGACATGGCAAAGCGTTGGTATTCGGTCAGCGTCCTGTCGAACTTTGAAAAGAAGGTCGCCGAGGCGATTCGTCAGGCCGTTGCCGAGAAGGGTCTCGAGGACGAGATCGACGAGGTGCTGGTCCCGACCGAGGAAGTGATCGAGATCCGCCGTGGCAAGAAGGTCACGTCCGAGCGCCGCTTCATGCCCGGCTATGTGCTGGTGCGGATGGAGCTGTCGGACAAGACCTATCACCTGGTGAACTCGATCAACCGCGTCACCGGCTTCCTGGGCGCCCAGGGCAAGCCGATGCCGATGCGCGACGACGAGGTGAACACGATCCTGCATCGCACCGGCGAGGGCGGGGCCGAGGTCGCGCCGCGCAACCTGATCCGCTTCGACGTGGGCGAGAAGGTGAACGTGACCGACGGGCCCTTCGAGGGCTTCTCGGGCATGGTCGAGGAGGTGGATGAGGTCTCGAGCCGCATCAAGGTCACCGTATCGATCTTCGGCCGGCCGACGCCGGTCGAGCTGGAATTCACGCAGGTCGCCAAGACCGCGTGATCGTTCGCGGGAGGCTGCGTCCCTTGGGGCAAGGCCGCACCGCTAAGTCGGCCCCGTTCGGGGCGTGATGATAAGGAGAGGGCCAGATGGCCAAGAAAGTCGTCGGCAGCCTGAAGCTGCAAATCAAGGCCGGTCAGGCCAACCCGTCCCCGCCCGTCGGCCCGGCCCTGGGTCAGCGCGGCATCAACATCATGGAATTCTGCAAGGCGTTCAACGCTCGCACGCAGGAAATGGAACAGGGTTCGCCCGTTCCGGTCGTGATCACCTATTACGCCGACAAGTCGTTCACCTTCGAGACCAAGACGCCGCCCGCGTCCTTCCTGCTGAAGAAGGCCGCCGGCCTGAAGCCGGTCGGCAAGCGCAACCGCGCCAAGGGTTCGGAAAAGCCCGGCCGTGCGACCGCCGGCACCGTGACCGTCAAGCAGGTGCGCGAGATCGCCGAAGCCAAGATGAAGGACCTGTCCGCGAACGACGTCGAAGCCGCGATGCAGATCATCCTCGGCTCGGCCCGTTCCATCGGCATCGAGGTGAAAGGCTAAGTCATGGCTAAGATTTCCAAGAACAAAGCCGCCGCCCGCGCCGCCTTCGAAGGCAAGGCCAACCTGACGGTGGAAGACGCCGTCGCGCTGGTGAAAGCCAACACCAAGGCGAAATTCGACGAGACCGTCGAGATCGCGATGAACCTGGGCGTCGATCCGCGCCACGCCGACCAGATGGTCCGCGGCGTCGTGACCCTGCCCAACGGCACCGGCAAGCATGTCCGCGTCGCCGTCTTCGCCCGTGGTCCCAAGGCCGACGAAGCCAAGGCCGCCGGCGCCGAGATCGTCGGTGCGGAAGACCTGCTGGAAACCATCCAGTCGGGCAAGATCGAATTCGATCGCTGCATCGCCACCCCGGACATGATGCCGCTGGTCGGCCGTCTGGGCAAGATCCTGGGCCCGCGCAACCTGATGCCGAACCCCAAGGTCGGCACCGTGACCATGGACGTGAAAGCGGCCGTGGAAGCTGCCAAGGGCGGTGAAGTCCAGTTCAAGGCCGAGAAGGCGGGCGTGGTCCACGCCGGCGTCGGCAAGGCCTCGTTCGACGCCGCCAAGCTGGCCGAGAACATCCGCGCCTTCGTCGATGCGGTGAACCGCGCGAAGCCCTCGGGCGCGAAAGGCACCTATCTGAAGAAGGTCTCGATCAGCTCGACCATGGGTCCGGGCGTGTCGCTGGACCTGGCTTCGGCCGCTTCGCAGTAAGCGGCAAGAATTTCGCCGGCGTCCTTTCAACGGGGGCCGGCGGATGGCGGGGCAGCGATGCCCCGTCCTGTCCGAGACGGAGGGTGCCGACCCGATACGCTATCTGGCCGGCTTAATCATCCTTCCTGAGATGGGATCAAGACCATTTTCCGAAGGTTTCTTCGGGGGATCTTGGGACCGTCACGGACCCATCCGGTCGCTGTTCGGGCGGCTGGAAAGTGAGAGCCGGGGGGAAACCCCCAACTTGGAGTGAAACCGTGGATAGAGCGCAAAAAGAAGCGGTGGTCGAGGAACTCGGCCAGATCTTTGAAGCCTCTGGCGTCGTGGTGGTTGCCCGCTACGAGGGGATGACGGTTGCCGAAATGCAGGACCTGCGCGCGCAGATGCGCGAAGCTGGCGGGTCCGTCCGCGTTGCCAAGAACAGGCTCGCCAAGATCGCCCTGGATGGAAAGCCTTGCGCCAGCATCGCCGACTATCTGACGGGCATGACCGTGCTCGCCTTTTCCGACGACCCCGTGGCTGCTGCCAAGGTCGCGGACAAATACGCCAAGGGGAACGACAAGTTCGTGATCCTGGGCGGTGCGATGGGCGACACGGCGCTTGACCCGGCCGGTGTGAAAGCCGTGGCCCAGATGCCGTCGCGCGAGGAGCTTATCGCTTCGATCGTGTCCTGCATCGGTGCCCCTGCTGCAAACATCGCGGGCGCGATCGGCGCACCTGCTTCCAACATCGCGGGCATCCTCTCGACTCTGGAAGAGCGCGAGGCCGCCTGAGGCAATCCCCGTCCCGTCGTGGGGTTGAAACCCCGACGTTGGAACACTTAATGGAAAGAACGGAAAAATGGCTGACCTGAAAAAACTCGCCGAAGAAATCGTGGGCCTGACCCTGCTGGAAGCCCAGGAACTGAAGACCATCCTGAAAGACGAATACGGCATCGAGCCGGCCGCCGGTGGCGCCGTCATGATGGCCGGCCCGGCCGCTGGCCCGGCTGAAGCCGCCGAAGAGAAGACCGAATTCGACGTCGTCCTGACCGACGCCGGCGCCAACAAGATCAACGTGATCAAGGAAGTGCGCGCCATCACCGGTCTGGGCCTGAAAGAAGCCAAGGACCTGGTCGAAGCCGGCGGCAAGGTCAAGGAAGGCGCTTCGAAAGGCGACGCCGAAGAAATGAAGAAAAAGCTCGAAGCGGCTGGCGCCAAGGTCGAGCTGAAGTAATCGGGCCTGCACCGGATGGTGCGTGCCGATTGATTTCGGAAGAAAAGGGCAGGGTCCGGGGTTCTCCCGGTCCCTGCCGAACCTGTCTTGAAGGACGGTTTTTCGGCCGCAGGCCATGACCAGACCTTCCTTCAGGGCATGTTCGGGGTTCGGGAGCGGCGCGGTGGGACGTGCGGCACGAATTGGACCCCGCCCCTCATTCGCCGCCTTGTGCCGGTCGGGCCCCGACGACCGCCGCAAGCGAAAGACGAAAGGTAAGACCCTCTATGGCGCAAGCTTATGTCGGCCAGAAACGCATCCGGCGTTACTATGGCAATATCCGCGAAGTTCTGGAGATGCCGAACCTGATCGAGGTTCAGAAATCCTCCTATGACCTGTTCCTGCGGTCGGGCGAGGCCGAGGGCCACCAGGACGGCGAAGGCATCCAGGGCGTGTTCCAGTCGGTGTTCCCGATCAAGGACTTCAACGAGACCGCGACGCTGGAATTCGTGAAATACGAACTGGAACGTCCGAAATACGACGTGGACGAATGCCAGGCGCGCGACATGACCTATGCCGCGCCGCTGAAGGTGACGCTGCGCCTGATCGTGTTCGATGTCGACGAGAACACCGGCGCCAAGTCGGTCAAGGACATCAAGGAGCAGGACGTCTACATGGGCGACATGCCCCTGATGACGCAGAACGGCACCTTCATCGTGAACGGCACCGAGCGCGTCGTCGTGTCGCAGATGCACCGTTCGCCCGGCGTGTTCTTCGACCACGACCGCGGCAAGACCCACAGCTCGGGCAAGCTGCTGTTCGCCTGCCGCATCATTCCCTATCGCGGCTCGTGGCTCGACTTCGAATTCGACGCCAAGGACCTGGTGTTCGCGCGCATCGACCGCCGCCGGAAACTGCCGGTGACGACGCTGCTCTATGCGCTCGGCATGGACCAGGAGGGCATCATGGATGCCTTCTACGACACCGTGGACTACAAGCTGCAGCGCGCCGTCAAGGGCAAGGAATCCGGCTGGATCACCCGCTTCTTCCCCGAGCGCGTGCGCGGCACCCGTCCGTCCTATGACCTGGTGAACGCCGAGACCGGCGAGGTCATCACCAAGGCCGGCGACAAGGTGACGCCGCGCCTGGTCAAGCAACTGGCGGAAAAGGGCGACATCAACCTGCTGCTGCCCTTCGACAAGATCATCGGCCGCTTCGTGGCGAAGGACATCATCAACGAGCAGACCGGCCTGATCTATGCCGAGGCCGGCGACGAGATCACCGTCGAATACGACCGCAACGGCGAGATCTCGGGCGGCTTGCTGAAGGTGCTTCTGGACAACGGTATCGAGGACATCCCGGTCCTGGACATCGACCACGTCAACGTCGGCCCCTACATCCGCAACACCATGGCCGCCGACAAGAACCTGGGCCGCGAAGGCGCGCTGATGGACATCTATCGCGTCATGCGCCCGGGCGAGCCGCCGACCGTCGAAGCCGCCTCGACCCTGTTCAACAGCCTGTTCTTCGACAGCGAGCGCTACGACCTTTCGGCCGTGGGCCGGGTCAAGATGAACATGCGCCTGGACCTGGACGCGCCGGACACCCAGCGCACCCTGCGCCATGAGGACATCGTTGCCTGTATCCGCGGGTTGGTGGAACTGCGCGACGGCAAGGGCGAGATCGACGACATCGACCACCTCGGCAACCGCCGGGTGCGCTCGGTCGGCGAGCTGATGGAGAACCAGTATCGCATCGGCCTGCTGCGCATGGAGCGGGCGATCCGCGAGCGCATGTCGGGCGTCGAGATCGACACCGTCATGCCGCAGGACCTGATCAACGCCAAGCCCGCGGCGGCGGCGGTGCGTGAATTCTTCGGCAGCTCGCAGCTGTCGCAGTTCATGGACCAGACCAACCCGCTGTCGGAAGTCACGCACAAGCGTCGCCTGTCGGCGCTTGGCCCGGGCGGTCTGACCCGCGAGCGCGCCGGCTTCGAGGTCCGCGACGTTCACCCGACGCATTACGGCCGGATGTGCCCGATCGAGACGCCGGAAGGCCAGAACATCGGCCTGATCAACAGCCTGGCGACCTTTGCCCGCGTGAACAAATACGGCTTCATCGAGACGCCCTATCGCCGCGTCATCGAGGGCAAGGTCACCGACGACGTGGTCTACATGTCGGCGACCGAGGAGATGCGCCACACCATCGCCCAGGCGAACGCGACGCTGGACGAGGGTGGCAAGTTCGTTGACGAGCTGATCTCGACCCGCCAGTCGGGCGACTTCATGCTGAACCCGGTCGAGGCGGTGGACCTGATCGACGTGTCGCCGAAACAGCTGGTTTCGGTCGCGGCGGCGCTGATCCCCTTCCTGGAGAACGACGACGCCAACCGCGCGCTGATGGGCTCGAACATGCAGCGTCAGGCGGTTCCGCTGCTGCGGGCCGAGGCGCCCTTCGTCGGCACCGGCATGGAAGCGACCGTGGCGCGGGATTCCGGGGCGGCCATCATGGCCCGTCGCGGCGGCATCATCGACCAGGTCGATGCGCAGCGGATCGTTATCCGGGCGACCGAGGACCTGGGCGCGGGCGACGCTGGCGTGGACATCTATCGTCTGCGCAAGTTCAAGCGCTCGAACCAGTCCTCGACCATCAACCAGCGTCCGCTGGTCAAGGTGGGCGACCGCGTGGTCAAGGGCCAGGTCGTGGCCGACGGTCCCTCGACCGATCAGGGCGAGCTGGCGATCGGCCGCAACGTGGTCGTGGCCTTCATGCCCTGGAACGGCTACAACTACGAGGACTCGATCCTGATCTCGGAGCGGATCCACCGCGACGACGTGTTCACCTCGATCCATATCGACGAATACGAAGTGGCGGCGCGCGACACCAAGCTGGGGCCGGAAGAGATCACCCGCGACATCCCGAACGTCGGTGAAGAGGCGCTGCGCAACCTCGACGAGGCTGGCATCGTCTATATCGGCGCCGAGGTCGGTCCGGGCGACATCCTGGTCGGCAAGATCACCCCGAAGGGTGAATCGCCGATGACGCCGGAAGAGAAGCTGCTGCGCGCCATCTTCGGCGAAAAGGCCAGCGACGTGCGCGACACCTCGCTGCGTCTGCCGCCGGGTGCCTATGGCACCATCGTCGAGGTCCGGGTGTTCAACCGCCACGGCGTCGACAAGGACGAGCGTGCCTTGCAGATCGAACGCGAGGAAGTCGAGCGCCTGTCGCGCGACCGCGACGACGAGCTGGCGATCCTGGAGCGCAACATCTATGCGCGCCTGAAATCGCTGATCATGGGCAAGGAAGTCGTCAAGGGGCCGAAAGGCGTCCGCGCTGGCGTCCTGGTCGATGAGGACGTGCTGGGTCAGCTGAGCCGCGGCCAGTGGTGGCAGCTTGCCGTCGCCGACGAGGAGACCGCCAAGGAAGTCGAGGCGCTGAATCAGCAGTTCGACAGCCTGAAGCGGGCGCTCGACAACCGGTTCGACGACAAGGTCGAGAAGGTGCGCCAGGGCGACGATCTGCCTCCGGGCGTGATGAAGATGGTCAAGGTCTTTGTCGCCGTGAAGCGCAAGCTGCAGGCGGGTGACAAGATGGCCGGCCGTCACGGCAACAAGGGCGTGGTGTCCAAGGTGGTTCCCATCGAGGACATGCCCTTCCTGGCCGACGGCACGCCCGTGGACCTGGTGTTCAACCCGCTGGGCGTGCCCTCGCGCATGAACGTCGGGCAGATCCTGGAAACCCACATGGGCTGGGCCGCGCGCGGCCTGGGCATCAAGATCGACGAGGCGCTGCAGGACTATCGCCGCAATGGCGATCTGACGCCGGTGCGCGAGGCGATGAAGAACGGCTATGGCGACGCGTTCTATGCCGAGACCTTCAGCGACATGGACGACGACCGGCTGGTCGAACACGCCGATGCCGTGCGTGGCGGCGTGCCGATCGCCACGCCGGTCTTCGACGGTGCGAAAGAGGCCGACATCAATGACGCGCTGCGGCGGGCCGGTTTCGACACCTCGGGTCAATCCGTGGTGTTCGACGGCCGCACCGGCGAGCAGTTCGCCCGCAAGGTCACCGTCGGGATGAAATACGTCCTGAAGCTGCACCACCTTGTCGACGACAAGATGCACGCCCGTTCGACCGGTCCCTACAGCCTCGTGACCCAGCAGCCGCTGGGCGGCAAGGCGCAGTTCGGCGGTCAGCGTCTGGGTGAGATGGAGGTCTGGGCGCTGGAAGCCTATGGCGCCGCCTATACCCTGCAAGAGATGCTGACGGTCAAGTCGGACGACGTGGCCGGCCGGACCAAGGTCTATGAGAGCATCGTCAAGGGCGAGGACAATTTCGAGGCCGGCGTGCCGGAATCGTTCAACGTTCTGGTCAAGGAGGTCCGGGGTCTGGGCCTCAACATGGAACTCCTGGATGCGGAGGATGAGGAGTGAGGGGGGCGACCCCTCATCTTCTCCACCGCGCCCCTCATTAGGATTTGAAAATGAACCAGGAACTTGCCACCAATCCCCTGAACCCGCTGGCTGCGCCGCGGCAGTTCGACGAAATCAAGATCTCGCTGGCCTCGCCCGAGGAAATCCTCGCCTGGTCCTATGGCGAGGTGAAGAAGCCCGAGACCATCAACTACCGCACGTTCAAGCCCGAGCGTGACGGGTTGTTCTGCGCGCGTATCTTTGGCCCGATCAAGGACTACGAATGCCTCTGCGGCAAATACAAGCGCATGAAATATCGCGGCCTGGTCTGCGAGAAATGCGGCGTGGAAGTGACGCTGCAAAAGGTCCGGCGCGAGCGCATGGGCCATATCGAGCTGGCCGCGCCGGTCGCACATATCTGGTTCCTGAAGTCGCTGCCCTCGCGCATCGGCCTGATGCTGGACATGACGCTGCGCGATCTTGAGCGCATTCTGTATTTCGAGAACTACGTCGTGATCGAGCCGGGTCTGACGGATCTGTCCTATGGCCAGCTGCTGACCGAGGAAGAGTTCCTGGACGCGCAGGACCAGTATGGCGCCGACGCCTTCACCGCCAATATCGGCGCCGAGGCGATCCGCGAGATGCTGGCCAATATCGACCTGGCCGCCACCGCCGAGCAACTCCGCGAGGAGCTGAAAGAGGCGACCGGCGAGCTGAAGCCGAAGAAGATCATCAAGCGGCTGAAGATCGTCGAGTCGTTCCTCGAGTCGGGCAACCGGCCCGAGTGGATGGTGCTGACCGTCATTCCGGTCATCCCGCCGGAACTGCGCCCGCTGGTGCCGCTGGACGGCGGCCGCTTCGCGACCTCGGACCTGAACGACCTGTATCGCCGGGTGATCAACCGCAACAACCGCCTTAAGCGGCTGATCGAGCTGCGCGCGCCCGACATCATCGTCCGCAACGAAAAGCGGATGCTGCAGGAATCGGTCGATGCGCTGTTCGACAACGGCCGCCGCGGCCGCGTCATCACCGGCAACAACAAGCGTCCGCTGAAATCGCTGTCGGACATGCTGAAGGGCAAGCAGGGCCGCTTCCGCCAGAACCTTCTGGGCAAGCGCGTGGACTTCTCGGGCCGTTCGGTGATCGTGACCGGTCCGGAGCTGAAGCTGCACCAGTGCGGGCTGCCGAAGAAGATGGCGCTCGAACTGTTCAAGCCGTTCATCTATTCGCGGCTCGAGGCGAAGGGGCTTTCGTCCACCGTCAAGCAGGCCAAGAAGCTGGTCGAGAAGGAACGCCCCGAGGTCTGGGACATCCTGGATGAGGTGATCCGCGAGCATCCGGTGCTGCTGAACCGCGCGCCGACGCTGCACCGCCTGGGCATCCAGGCCTTCGAGCCGATCCTGATCGAGGGCAAGGCGATCCAGCTGCACCCGCTGGTCTGCTCGGCCTTCAACGCCGACTTCGACGGCGACCAGATGGCTGTCCACGTTCCGCTGAGCCTTGAGGCGCAGCTGGAAGCGCGCGTGCTGATGATGTCCACGAACAACGTGCTGTCGCCCGCCAACGGCGCGCCGATCATCGTGCCGTCGCAGGACATGGTTCTGGGCCTGTATTACACGACCATGGAACGCGAGGGCATGAAGGGCGAAGGCATGGTCTTCGCGAACCTGGAAGAGGTCGAGCATGCTCTGGCCTCGGGGGCGGTGCATCTGCACGCCCGCATCACCGCCCGCCTGCCGCAGATCGACGAGAACGGCAACGAGGTCATCAAGCGCTTCGAGACCACGCCGGGCCGTCTGCGCTTGGGCTCGCTCTTGCCGAAGAACGCCAAGGCGCCCTTCGAGCTGGTGAACCGCCTGCTGCGCAAGAAGGACATCCAGAACGTCATCGACACCGTCTACCGCTACTGCGGCCAGAAAGAGTCGGTGATCTTCTGCGACCAGATCATGGGCCTGGGCTTCCGCGAGGCGTTCCGCGCCGGAATCTCGTTCGGCAAGGACGACATGGTGGTGCCGCCGACGAAATGGGAACTGGTCGAGGAAACCCAGGACCAGGTGAAGTCCTTCGAGCAGCAATATCTCGACGGTCTGATCACCCAGGGCGAGAAGTACAACAAGGTCGTGGACGCCTGGTCGAAGTGCAACGACAAGGTCACCGACGCGATGATGAAGACCATCTCGGCCACCAAGAAGGACGAGAAGGGCGCGGAGCTGGAGCCGAACTCGGTCTACATGATGGCGCATTCGGGCGCCCGGGGCTCGGTCAGCCAGATGAAGCAGCTGGGCGGGATGCGCGGGTTGATGGCCAAGCCGAACGGCGAGATCATCGAGACGCCGATCATCTCGAACTTCAAGGAAGGCCTGACCGTTCTTGAATACTTCAACTCGACCCACGGCGCCCGGAAGGGTCTGTCGGACACCGCGTTGAAGACGGCGAACTCGGGCTACCTGACCCGTCGTCTGGTCGACGTGGCGCAGGATTGCATCATCCGCGAGCATGACTGCGGCACCGATCGCGCGATCACCGCCTCGGCGGCGGTCAACGACGGTGAGGTGGTCAGCCCGCTGAGCGAGCGCGTGCTGGGCCGTGTCGCGGCCGATGACGTGCTGGTGCCGGGCGAGGATGTCGTGATCGTTCGCAAGAACGAGCTGATCGACGAGCGCAAGGCGGACGAGATCGAGCAGGCCGGCGTGCAGTCGGTCCGCATCCGCTCGGCCCTGACCTGCGAGTCGGACGACGGCATCTGCGCGCTCTGCTATGGTCGCGATCTGGCGCGCGGCACGCTGGTCAACATCGGCGAGGCCGTGGGCATCATCGCGGCGCAGTCGATTGGCGAGCCGGGCACGCAGCTGACGATGCGGACCTTCCACATCGGCGGCATCGCCCAGGGTGGCCAGCAGTCCTTCGTCGCCGCGGCGCAGGAAGGCACGATTGCGTTCGAGAACGAAAGCACGCTGGAAAACGCCAATGGCGAGCTGATCGTGATGAGCCGCAACATGCAGCTGCACATCAAGTCGGCCACCGGCGAGACCCTGGCCAGCCACAAGCTGTTCTACGGCAGCAAACTGTTCGTGCGCGACGGCGATGCCGTGGCCCGCGGCCAGAAGATGTTCGAATGGGACCCCTATACCCTGCCGATCATCGCCGAGAAGGCCGGTGTCGCGAAATATGTCGACCTGCTGTCGGGGATCTCGGTCCGCGACGAGACCGACGACGCGACCGGCATGACGCAGAAGATCGTCACGGACTGGCGCTCGGCCCCGAAAGGCAACGAGCTGAAGCCCGAGATCATCATCGTCGATGCCGATGGCGAGCCGGTGCGCAACGAGAACGGCAACCCGGTCACCTATCCGATGTCGGTTGACGCCATTCTGTCGGTCGAGGACGGGCAGGAGATCAAGGCCGGCGACGTGGTGGCGCGGATCCCGCGCGAAGGCGCCAAGACCAAGGACATCACCGGGGGTCTGCCCCGCGTGGCGGAACTGTTCGAGGCCCGTCGTCCCAAGGATCACGCCATCATCGCCGAACTGGATGGCTATGTGCGCTTCGGCAAGGACTACAAGAACAAGCGCCGCATCGCCATCGAGCCCGCCGACGACACGCTGGCTCCGGTCGAATACATGGTGCCGAAAGGCAAGCACATCCCGGTGCAGGAAGGCGACTTCGTGCAGAAGGGTGACTACATCATGGACGGCAACCCGGCGCCGCATGACATCCTGCGCATCATGGGGATCGAGGCCTTGGCCGACTATCTCATCGACGAGGTGCAGGACGTCTATCGGCTGCAGGGCGTGAAGATCAACGACAAGCACATCGAGGTGATCGTTCGCCAGATGCTGCAGAAGATCGAGATCCTGGATTCGGGCGATACCACGCTGCTGAAGGGCGAGCACATCGACCGCGAGGAATTCGAGGAAGAGAACGCCAAGATCGAAGCCAAGGGCGGCCGTCCGGCCGTGGGCGAGCCGGTGCTGCTGGGCATCACCAAGGCGTCGCTGCAGACCCGCAGCTTCATCTCGGCCGCCTCGTTCCAGGAAACCACGCGGGTGCTGACCGAAGCTGCCGTGCAGGGCAAGCGCGACAAGCTGGTGGGTCTCAAGGAGAACGTCATCGTCGGCCGGCTGATCCCGGCCGGGACCGGCGGCGCCACCGCCCGCGTCAAGCGCATCGCCAGCGAGCGCGACAACGAGGTGATCGAGGCCCGCCGCGCCGAGGCCGAAGCCACCGCCGCGCTGATCGCGCCGGAGGAGACCTCGGTGGAGCAGGCCGGCGAGTGATCGCCCGCTGACGACGAACCGAAAGGCCCGGCCTCGCGCCGGGCCTTTTGCTTGCCGCCCGCCATCCGCAGGTCGCGATTGCGCAAGGCGCGGCGAGCGGATAACGATGGGGCAGGTAACCGGGCGGTGTGCGAGGGTGGCTTGATGCGCGCGGCAGTCAATCAGAAGATTCGCATCAATGTCCTGCGCCTGTCGGGCCTGGCCCTGCTGCCGGCCATCCTGGCGATCAACCCGGTCCTGGGCCTTCAGGGCTTCGGGCACGAGGCCATCGAATCCCTTGGCATCCTGCTGTTGCTGGTCGGGGTGCTGGGCCGGTTCTGGTCGATCCTCTATGTCGGCGGCGCCAAGAACCGGCGGGTGATGCAGGACGGCCCCTATTCGATGACCCGCAATCCGCTGTATTTCTTCTCGACCGTGGCGGCGACGGGGATCGGGCTGATGTTCGGCGCTGTCAGCCTGGCGCTGCTGATCGGCGGCATGGTCGGGCTGATCCTGTGGATCACCGCGCGGCGCGAAGCCGGCTTCCTGTCGCAGCACTTCGGCGCGGAATACGATGCCTATGCGGCGCGCACGCCGTTCTTCCTGCCCGATCCGCGGCTGTTCCGCACCGGGCGGACCGCCCGCTTCGACACGGCGACGCTGCGCCGCAACCTGTTCGACGCGCTGGTCTTCCTGAGCTTCATTCCGATCGTCGAGTTGGTGGACCAGTTGAAGCTGAGCCTCGGCTGGTCGCTGCTGTCGCTCTGGTAGTCCACGCCTCATCGCCAAGCCACACAGCCCGGAGCCATGCTGACCCCCGACCTGCCCCCTGCCAGCGCGCCGGCCGCCGCCCGGCCGCCCGTCCCGGATCCCGCGCAGGGACAGGCCGACAACCTGCGCGCCATCGGGATCATGATGCTCAGCATGGCGGCCTTCACCTGCAACGATGCGGTGATGAAGGCGGTCACCCAGACCCTGCCGCTGTATGAATCGATGACATTGCGCGGCGGCATCGTGGTGGCGATCATGCTGGTCATCGCGCGGGCGCAGGGCGGGCTGCGCCTGCGGGTGCCGCGCGGCGACCTGCTGCCGCTGGCGGTGCGGACGCTGGCCGACCTGAGCTCGACCGTGCTTTACCTTGTGGCCTTGCAGCACATGGCATTGGCGAACCTTTCGGCCATCATGCAGGCGCTGCCCCTGGCAGTGACGCTGGCGGCGGCGGTATTCTTTCAGGAAAGACTGGGCTGGCGGCGGCTATCGGCCATCGGCATCGGGCTGGTCGGGGTCTTGCTGATCCTGCGGCCGGGCACCGGCGCCTTCGACATCTGGTCCGCGCTGGTCGTGCTGGCGATGCTGCTGATCGTGGCGCGGGACATCGTCACCCGGCTGTTCTCGGTCCATGTCGGGTCGTCCACGATCGCTTTCTATGCCGCGATCTCGGTGATGCTGACCGGCGCGGTGCTGGCAACCAGCGAGACGTGGCGCACCCCGACCGCGGGCGAACTGGCGCTGCTGCTGCTGTCGGCCGGATTCCTGAGCGTCGGCTACCTGACCGCGGTGGCCAGCATGCGGGTGGGCGAGATTTCGGTCGTCGCGCCCTTTCGCTATACCTCGCTGGTCTGGGCCATCATGCTGGGGCTCGTGGTGTTCGGCGAATGGCCGGACCTGTGGACCTGGGCCGGCTCGGCGCTGGTGGTCGGGGCGGGGATCTATACCATCCTGCGCGAGCGGAAAGTGAAGGGAATGTCGTGATGCGTGTGCAGATGCTGGGCCTGTGCCGGTTTTCCTATCTGGGCGGCCGGGGTTTCCAGGTGGCGCATGAGACGCTGGAGCAGCGGCGCGCCTTCCTCTACGACCCCGAGCGGCTGGCGCGGCGCTGGTTCTGGTTCGAGAATCTGGTGCTGCCCGGGCTGCTGGCCCAGACCGACCCGGATTTCACCCTGGTGCTAATGACCGGCCCGGACCTGCCCGAGCCCTGGCTGTCGCGGCTGCGCGAGCTGGTCGAGATCATGCCGCAGGCCCGGCTGGCGCTGATCCCGCCGATGGAGAAGCACCTGGAGGCCTGCCTGGCCGCCGTCGCGCCGCATATCGAGCCGGGCGCCGATGTGGTCGGGCATTTCCGCCAGGACGACGACGATGCCGTGGCCGTCGACTACATCCGCGACGCGCGCCGGGATTTCACCGCGCTGCGCCCGCTTTGGGAACGCCGCCGGCGGCTGTCCTGCGATTACTCGCGCGGGCTGGTGCTGAAGGCGACGCAGGACGGCATCTCGGTCGAGCCGCGGATGATCTACAATGCCGTGGCGGCGCTGACCGTCTATCTGCCGCCCGATGCGCAGCGCAGCGTGATGCATTTCCCGCATTGGAAGATCGGCCTGTCGATGCCCGGGGCGATGCTGCCCGGCAAGGCGATGTTCGTGCGCTTCCTGAACCACGACAACGACTCGGGAGCGATCGGCGCCGGCTATCCCTGGGAGGCCGAAACCGGGGATTGGGCCGGGCTGCTGGCCGACCGTTTCCGCATCGACCTGGGCGTGCTGGACCGCGCCGCGCGCGATTTCGGCCTGCCCGGCGCCGACCGGCCGCGCTGGGGCGTCTGACCGGCGCCGGGGCAGGGGGGCGGCTGTTGACTCGCCCCGGAATTCCCCATATACGCCGCACACCCGGCAAAAGACCGTCCGGGTGGCCAGAACCTTCATCGGTCACGATCCGGGCCGGAACTGCCCCGATCCTCTGGAAATTACCCGTCCCGCCCCCAGCCCGGGGACAGGATGGGTCGTGGCGTTTCACGATTCGCGTGATTCGCTGTCGAGAAGTGGCGCAGCCGCAGGCTGCGAGTATTGACGAAAGCAAGACGGGGAACCGAATGCCGACGATCCAACAGCTGATCCGCAAACCGCGGCAGCCCAAGGTGCAGCGCTCGAAGTCGCAGCACCTTCAATCCTGCCCGCAGAAACGGGGCGTATGCACGCGCGTCTATACCACGACGCCGAAGAAACCGAACTCCGCCATGCGGAAGGTCGCCAAGGTGCGGCTGACGAATGGCTTCGAGGTGATCTCCTATATCCCGGGCGAAAAGCACAACCTGCAGGAACACAGCGTCGTGCTGATCCGCGGCGGCCGGGTAAAAGACCTTCCGGGTGTCCGTTACCACATCCTGCGCGGTGTGCTGGATACCCAGGGCGTCAAAGACCGTCGTCAACGCCGTTCGAAATACGGCGCGAAGCGTCCGAAGTAAGGAGATCCGCATATGTCTCGTCGTCACGCCGCTGAGAAGCGCGAAGTCCTGCCCGACGCCAAATATGGCGATCGCGTGCTGACCAAATTCATGAACAACCTGATGATCGACGGCAAGAAATCCGTCGCCGAGCGCATCGTTTACAGCGCCCTTGACCGCGTTCAGGGCAAGCTGAAGCGCGAGCCCATCGAGGTGTTCCACGAAGCCCTCGACAACGTGAAGCCTTCGGTCGAAGTGCGCTCGCGCCGCGTCGGTGGTGCCACCTACCAGGTTCCGGTCGAAGTGCGTCCGACCCGCCGCGAGGCTCTGGCCATCCGCTGGCTGATCACCGCTGCGAAGAACCGCAACGAACACACCATGGAAGAGCGTCTGGCCGGCGAGCTGGCCGATGCGGTCAACGGCCGCGGCACGGCCGTGAAGAAGCGTGAAGACACGCATAAAATGGCCGACGCCAACAAGGCGTTCAGCCACTACCGCTGGTAAGGGAAGGCTATCATGGCACGCGAATACCCGCTGGAGCGGTATCGGAACTTCGGGATCATGGCCCACATCGATGCGGGCAAGACCACGATGACCGAACGCATCCTGTTCTACACCGGCAAGAACCACAAGATCGGCGAGACGCATGACGGCGCCTCGACGATGGACTGGATGGAGCAGGAAGCCGAGCGCGGCATCACCATCACCTCGGCGGCGACGACGACCTTCTGGCAGCGCCATGAAGACACCGACTTCACCGAGGACCAGTCGCAGCGCAACCGCTTCAACATCATCGACACCCCCGGCCACGTCGACTTCACCATCGAGGTCGAGCGTTCGCTGGCGGTTCTGGACGGCGCGATCTGCCTGCTGGACGGCAACGCCGGCGTCGAGCCGCAGACCGAAACCGTGTGGCGTCAGGCTGACCGCTACAAGGTTCCGCGCATCGTCTTCGTCAACAAGATGGACAAGATCGGCGCCGACTATTTCAACTGCGTGCGCATGGTCAAGGACCGCACCGGCGGCACTCCGTGCCCGATCGCCCTGCCGATCGGCGCCGAGGACACGCTGGAAGGCATCATCGACCTGATCAAGATGGAAGAATGGGTCTGGAAGGGCGAGGATCTGGGCGCGAGCTGGGTCCGTCAGCCGATCCGGGCCGAGCTTCAGGATCTGGCCGAGGAATGGCGCGGCAAGATGATCGAGCTTGCCGTGGACATGGACGACGCGGCCATGGAAGCCTATCTGGAAGGCAACGAGCCGGACGAGCCGACCCTGCGGGCGCTGATCCGCAAGGGCACGCTGTCGCTGTCGTTCTTCCCGATGATGGCCGGCTCGGCCTTCAAGAACAAGGGCGTGCAGCCGCTGCTGAACGCCGTGGTCGACTTCCTGCCGGCGCCGACCGACGTTCCCGCCTATCTGGGCTTCGCCCCGGGCGACGAGACCGAGACCCGCAACATCGAGCGTTCCGCCTCGGACGAGCAGCCCTTCTCGGCGCTGGCGTTCAAGATCATGAACGACCCCTTCGTCGGCTCGCTGACCTTCACGCGCATCTATTCGGGCGCGCTGAAGAAGGGCGACCAGATGCTGAACGCGACCAAGGGCAAGCGCGAGCGCGTCGGCCGGATGATGGTGATGCACGCCATCAACCGCGAAGAGATCGACGAGGCCTTCGCCGGCGACATCATCGCGCTGGCCGGTCTGAAGGACACCACCACGGGCGACACGCTGTGCGACCCGAACAAGCCGGTGGTGCTGGAAACGATGACCTTCCCCGAGCCGGTGATCGAGATCGCCGTCGAGCCGAAGTCGAAAGCCGACCAGGAAAAGATGGGCCTGGCCCTGCAGCGCCTGTCGGCCGAGGACCCGTCCTTCCGCGTCGAGACCGACATCGAGTCGGGCCAGACCATCATGAAGGGCATGGGCGAACTTCACCTCGACATCCTCGTGGACCGCATGAAGCGCGAGTTCAAGGTCGAGGCGAACATCGGCGCGCCGCAGGTGGCCTATCGCGAGACCATCTCGCGCGAAGCCGAGATCGACTACACGCACAAGAAACAGACCGGCGGTACCGGCCAGTTCGCGCGCGTCAAGCTGGTCATCACCCCGACCGAGCCGGGCGAGGGCTACTCGTTCGAATCGAAGATCGTCGGCGGTGCGGTGCCGAAGGAATACATCCCCGGCGTCGAAAAAGGCATCAAGTCCGTCATGGACTCGGGTCCGCTGGCCGGCTTCCCGGTGATCGACTTCAAGGTGGCGCTGATCGACGGTGCCTTCCACGACGTCGACTCCTCGGTCCTGGCCTTCGAGATCGCGGCGCGTGCCGCCATGCGTGAAGGTCTGAAGAAAGCCGGCGCCAAGCTGCTGGAACCGATCATGAAGGTCGAAGTCGTGACGCCGGAGGAATACACCGGCTCGATCATCGGCGACCTGACCAGCCGTCGCGGCATGGTCCGCGGCCAGGATACCCGCGGCAACGCCAATGTCATCGACTCCATGGTGCCGCTGGCCAACATGTTCGGCTACATCAACAACCTGCGCTCGATGTCCTCGGGCCGCGCGGTGTTCACCATGCTGTTCGACCATTACGAGGCCGTGCCGCAGAACATCTCGGACGAGATCCAGAAGAAATACGCCTGATCGGGATGGCGGGGCTTCGCGCCCCGCCTTTCCTCGTGAAACACAAAGACTAGGGAGCCCTGCTCATGGCAAAGGCAAAGTTTGAACGGACGAAACCG